>JBATHJ010000378.1:0-7269 GCA_049666625.1 Gammaproteobacteria bacterium
CCTTGCCAGGCAGTATGAAATTACCGGCTGGGTGCGCAACAGTGTGGGCACAGTCGAAATTTTTGCGCAGGGCAGGCTCGACAGTCTTGATGCATTCGCACGCGACATTATTCACAAGGCCCCGCCGTTCGCACGGCCGCAGTTGCAGCATGTTATCGCCGCCACGCTCGCGGAATACAGCGATTTCAGTATTCACGAAAGCAACAGCCATGCCCCGGCGGACATTCATCTGCCGGTCGACCAGTTCACCTGTGATGACTGCCTGGCTGAATTAAACGACCCGCAGGACCGGCGCTATCGCTACCCGTTTATCAACTGCACCCAGTGCGGCCCGCGTTATACCCTGATTAAATCCATGCCCTATGACAGGCGCAACACCAGCATGCAGGCCTTTGAGTTATGCCCGCCGTGCGAGCACGAATACAGCCACATCGATGATCGCCGCTTTCACGCCGAACCCGTTGCCTGTGCCGACTGCGGACCGGAACTCGAATTTGTCAGCGATCACGAAACCACTCGCGGCAATGAAGCGTGTTTACGCGCCTGCGTACTGGCATTGCGCAATGGAAAAATAATCGCCATCAAGGGCATTGGTGGTTATCACCTGATGTGCCATGCGCAAAACGATATTGCAGTTGCACACCTGCGCCAGCTTAAACCGCGGCCCGACAAACCACTCGCGGTGATGTTTCCCGCACCCCTGGACAAGCCCTTGCAGTATGTTGAAACGGCTGTCGAACTAAGCGAGGACGAAGCGCAATTATTATTGTCACCATTACGCCCGGTGGTGCTGGCGAAAAAACGACAAGCTGCAACACTGTCTTCACTGATCGCGCCCGGGCTGAATGAAATCGGCGTAATGCTGCCTTACAGTCCGCTGCATCATTTGTTACTGAATGATTTTGCCGCGCCGCTGGTCGCCACGTCGGCCAACATCAGTGGCGAACCGGTACTGACCGACAACAAAGATGTCGAACAACGCCTGGCACATGTAACGCAGCACTTCCTGCATCACAATCGCCCGATTGTGCGCCCGGCAGATGACTCGGTATATCGCAGCCTCGACCGGCCACGGCCACTGCGTCTTGGCAGAGGTGTTGCGCCGCTGGAACTCGAACTACCGTTTAGCCTGGCCGAACCGCTGCTTGCTACCGGCGGCCAGATGAAAAACACCATCGCACTGGCGTGGGAAAACCGCGTCGTGGTTTCACCGCATATCGGTGACATGGACAGCGCGCGCAGTCTCGAAGTATTTGAAACCCTGGTGCATGATCTGTGTACGTTATACGGGGTGCAACCGCGGCGCCTGGTATGCGATGCACACCCCGGCTACACCAGCAGCAAGTGGGCGCGGCAGAGTGATTTGCCGGTGGCGCCGGTACTGCATCATCACGCGCACGCGTCCAGCGTGTTTGGTAACGACTTCAATCCCGAGTGCGATATCCTCGCGATCACCTGGGACGGCACCGGCTACGGTGGTGATGGCACGCTCTGGGGCGGCGAATCATTTATCGGCAGGCCCGGTCGCTGGAGACATTATTCCAGCATGCTGCCGTTTCGCCTGCCCGGCGGTGACAAGGCCGGGCGCGAACCCTGGCGCAGTGCTGCCGCACTGGTATGGCAGTGCGATAGCGCGTGGACGCCTGCAGTCACAAATTTTGAACTGTTAAAACATGCCTGGAAAAACCACGTTAACTCGCCCGTGACCACCGCGGTCGGCCGCCTGTTTGATGCCGCTGCCGTGCTCACCGGTGTGTGCACCACGGCGAGTTACGAAGGCCAGGCGCCGATGTTGCTCGAAGCCGCTTGTGATGAACTGGGTGATGAACTGGGTGATGAACTGGGTGATGAACAGGGCGTTGAACAGGGTTTCGACCCGGTTGCATTGCCACTGATAAATCATAACGGCCTGTGGCAAACAGACTGGTCGCCATTGCTACCGATGTTGCTTGATGAAACCCTCTCCAGCAAAAGACGCTCGGCGATGTTTCATGCCAGCATGGCCGGCGTTATCACGCAAATTGCGGCGCAGGCCTGCGCTGATCACGATATCAAGCATGTCGGTCTCGCTGGCGGCGTGTTCCAGAACCGGGTACTCACCCGGCTTGCTATTGTACAGTTAGAAGCATACGGTCTCTCTGTACACATGCCAGAAAAAGTACCCCTGAATGACGGCGGACTTTGTTATGGCCAGATTATCGAGACTGGCTTCTCGCTAACGGACAACAACCCATGAGCACAGCATCTCACATGCAGGACACACACATATCACTCGCGCACGGCAACGGCGGACGTTACATGCGCGAACTTATCGAAGAAGTATTCGCACGGCATTTGCACAATGAATCGCTGGATGTACAGGCAGATGCGGTCGCGCTGCACATGCCCGGTGATGAGCTGATGTTTACTACCGATGGGTTTACCGTGCAGCCGCTCGAATTTCCCGGCGGTAACATCGGCTCGCTGGCGGTACACGGCACCACCAATGATCTCGCGGTGGCCGGCGCCATTCCAAAATATCTCAGCCTGAATGCATTTATTGAAGAAGGCCTTGAAGTCAGCGTACTCGACCGTATTGTCGCCAGCCTTGCACAGGCAGCAAAACACATCGGTGTCAGCGTGGTAGCCGGCGATACCAAGGTATTGCGTCGCGGTGAAGGCGGTGGACTCTACCTGGCCACCACCGGCATCGGCGTGCGCTATGGTCATCGCATCGGGCTCGACTGTATTGAGAATGGCGACACCATAGTGGTCAGCGGTCCGGTGGGTGATCACGGTATCGCAGTGATGCTGGCGCGCGAAGCCTTCGGCCTGCGCGGTGATATTCAATCCGATGCGGCCAGTGTGCTTGAACTTACCCGGACGGCGATGGAACTCGACGGCCTGCATTTCATGCGCGATCCAACGCGCGGCGGACTCGCCACCGTGTGCACCGAAATCGCGCGTGCTACGCGCATGGGCATAAAACTTCAGCAGACGGCCATACCGATACGCCCCGCGGTGCAGTCGGTGTGTGAAATGCTGGGCTATGATCCGATGTACCTGGCCTGTGAAGGCCGCGTGGTTGCATTGGTCAAACCGGCACAGGCGAATGAACTGGTGTCACGCTGGCAAAAACTTGCAGGCGGTGAGCTGGCAGCGATTATCGGTACTATCAGCACATCGCATCAGCATGTCAGCATTACTACCAGCATTGGTGGCGAACGCCTGCTGGAAGAACTCGAAGACGATCCGCTGCCGCGCATTTGCTGAGGTGGTGGATTAAAAGATATTTAGTCCGCAAATAAACGCGAATGTTTTTTTCTGCGCCTGCGGCGCAAAAAACCAGTAGCATTATATTTTTTATTCGCGTTCATTCGCGTTCATTTGCGGACTAAATTTTGTAGCTTTATTAACAAAAAAACCCGGGCAGGCCCGGGTTTTTTACGCTGAACTGTGGTTACAGCTCGGCGAGGTACTTCTCGACCACTTTGGCAGGCAGTGGGATATAGCCGTCTTTGATAACGACTTCCTGGCCCTGTTTAGACAACACCAGTTTCATGAACTCTTTTTCCAGCGGAGCCAGTGGTTTGTTGGGGTGCTTGTTGACATATACATAGAGAAAACGTGATAGCGGGTACTCACCGGATACCGCATTATCAGGTGTTGCATCAATGTACTTGTCGCCTTTCTTGCTCAGCGGTACTGCGCGAACACCAGAGGTTTTGTAACCGATACCCGAGTAACCAATACCATTGATTGATGAACCCACCGCCTGTACCACCGAAGCAGAACCCGGTTGTTCGTTCACACTGTTTTTATAGTCACCTTTACACAGGGCTTTTTTCTTGAAATAACCGTAGGTACCCGAAACCGAGTTACGACCATACAGCTGGATGTCACGTGTTTTCCAGGCACCGCTCATACCAAGATCGCCCCAGCTGGCAACATCAGAAGTAGCACCGCATTTACGCGTAGATGAAAATATTGCATCAACCTGTTCGATGCTCATTCCCTTGATCGGATTGTCTTTATTGACATACACCGCAAGCGCGTCAATCGCGACAGGAATAGCAGTAGGCTTGTAGCCATAACGGTCTTCGAACGCAGCAATTTCATTGTCTTTCATCTTGCGGCTCATCGGGCCGATGTTAGATGTCGCTTCCGTTAATGCGGGCGGCGCAGTCGATGAACCGGCTGCCTGGATCTGGATATTCACGTTTGGATATGCGCGTTTGAATGATTCTGCCCACAGCGTCATCAGGTTGGCCAGCGTGTCTGAACCCACACTCGACAGGTTGCCGGAAATACCGCTCGCAGCCTTGTATTCGGGAATGCTGTCATCAACAGACGCGGCGTGAGCTATGCTGGAGAGACCCAGGGCTACACCGACCAGTGCAGATAATATTGTATTGTGTTTCATGGTTGTCATATCTCCGGTATAAACCGTTTAATAGTGATAGCTGATATTCATATCTGGGCGCGATTATGTGATTACTTTGTGACGCGAAAATGACGGACTTGTTACTATTGTGTTACATCAACCGGCTGCTTTTACAATGTCCTGCGTTTTTGGAAAATAACAGCTGAATACACTGCCCTTGCCCGGGGTGCTATGAATGTTGAGCTGGGCATGATGCCTGTCGAGTACATGCTTGACGATTGCCAGCCCCAGGCCGGTACCACCCTGGTCACGTGAACGCCCGGGATCGACACGGTAAAAGCGCTCGGTCAGGCGAGGTATATGCTCGTAGGTAATGCCGATGCCCTCATCTTCGACACCGACACAGGCACCGTTTTCATCTGCTGTAGTGTATATCCTGATGCCGCGATTTTCGGGAGTGTAACGTATTGCATTCAATACCAGGTTTGAAAACGCCATGCGCAGTTCTTCGCGATTACCCTCGATGATGACCGCTACAGTTTCAAGTGTAATGACATGTTTCGCATTATCGAGCGAGAGTGCGTCCTGGTATACGTCCTGCAGCATGCTGGCAACATCGATGCTTTCAGGATGTTCGATATAATTTTCCGACTCTAGCCGCGCGAGCTGCAGCAGTTCTTTCAGGATCAGCTGCATGCGCTCAGTCTGGTGCTGGATTTTTTTCAGAGGCTCGCGTAATTCAGCGCCGGTCTGTTCGCACAACACCTCGACAAAACCGGAGATAACTGTAATCGGTGTTCGCAGTTCATGTGATGCATTGGAAATGAAATCCCGCCGCATGGCGTCGAGATTCGCACGCTCGGTAATGTCACGCGCAATCATCAGGTATTGACCACTGCCATAGGCAGTAATGGTAACCAGTAAACGGCACGAGCCTACCGTGAACTCGAGCGGCTTTTCATAATCTTTCTTACTGATATATTTTTTAAACACGGGCTGACGAATCAGGTTATCGATACGCTGGCCAAAATCATTGCCTGCACGAAGTTCAAACATGCGTTTTGCTGCGGAATTGAACCACTCGATTCCAAAGTGCGCATTGAGCACAATCGTGGCGAACGGCAAAGCCTGGGTCGATTCCTGGAATCGTGACAGGATAGACGTCAGCTTACGTCGCGCATTTCGTTGCCGTTGATATAACTGGTAGAGCTGGTAATACACCTCGTCCCAGACACCCGTGGTTTCAGGCGTATTAATCGAAGGCGACTGCAGCCAGCGGGTCAGGCGATAAAGGTTATAGAGTGTCCATGCCAGGTAACTGACGAGTGCCAATAGTAGCAGTGTACCGGTGTGGCCACTGAGCGCGCCAAAAAATAGCACAAACAATAATGCACCACCAAGAAACAAAAGTTCCTGGCGCAGGCCCTTGCTCATGACTGCCTCGAAAAACGATAACCCCTTCCATGAACAGTTTGCACCAGATTATCCAGCTCGAATGACTGCAGGTTTTTGCGCAGACGTCGAATATGCACATCCACGGTGCGCTCTTCAACATACACCTGTGTGCCCCATACCTGGTCGAGCAACTGGCCGCGTGAGAACACCCTGTCGGGGTGGCTCATAAAATAGTGCAACAAACGAAATTCAGTCGGCGGCAAATCCAGTTCGCAATCGCCTGCCTTGACACGCTGACTCACCGGATCGAGAAACAGTCCGGCAATTTGAATCGGCTGTTCATCTGGCATGGTGCGGCGTAATACTGCCTGCATGCGTGATTTAAGTTCGCGCACAGAGAACGGCTTGGTAATGTAATCATCGGCACCAACATCCAGCCCTAGAACGCGGTCTTCCTCTTCACTCTTTGCCGTGATCATTATCACCGGCAGCATCGAATGATATTTTCTGATCCTGTGCAGTAAATCAATCCCGCTGTTATCAGGCAGCATCCAGTCAAGCAGCACCATGTCCAGCGGCTTGCTTTCGATAAGCTCCCACGCCTGCTTCACACTGTATGCCTGGTAGAGTGTATAACCCTCGGGCTCAAGCGTGAACTGCAGCATATCCTGTATACCCTGATCATCTTCAACAATCAGGATGTTTGCATGTGTCATGAGCGTATATCTTTTTCCACTTCATTAATATCGATATGCCTGATGTCTTTTCCTCGCACCAGGTAAATCACGTATTCACAAATGTTTTTTGCGTGATCGCCGATGCGTTCCAGCGCGCGCGCGGCCCAGACCACATCGAGTACTTCGCTGATGGTGCGTGGATCTTCCATCATGTAGGTGATCATTTCGCGCATGAATGCCTGGTATTCGGCATCGACAAACTCGTCATCTTTTAAAACTTTAAGCGATGCATCCACATCGAGACGGGCAAATGCATCAAGCGCTTCGTGCACCATAATGCTGACATGTTTAGCCAGGTGCTGCACACCTGCATACCTGGAATGATAGCGACCATCCTGCTCCGACATATGTACTGCCATGCGTGCAATTTTTTCTGCTTCATCACCGATGCGTTCCAGGTCAGTTATAGTCTTGATCACGGCAACCACCATGCGCAGGTCTGAAGCTGCCGGCTGCCTGCGTGCCAGGATGCGCGCGCACTCTTCATCAATACTGACTTCAAGTGCATTGACCGTGTGATCTGCGCGTATCACTTTTTCACCAGCTGCCGCATCCATCGACTGCAGTGCTTCGACTGCGCTCAGTATCTGTTGCTCGACCAGGCCGCCCATGCTCATTACATGATTGCGCAAAGCCTGCATCTCGGCATTGAACTGGTGCGAGATATGTTGTGTTGTATTCATATTATCCATCTGCTTCACCCATAGCGGCCGGTAATGTAATCTTCTGTCTGTTTCTTGCCAGGATTGGTAAATATCTTGTTGGTATCGCCAA
>JBATHJ010000379.1:0-5225 GCA_049666625.1 Gammaproteobacteria bacterium
GCGCTGTGGCTGGTGATCCCATCAGTAACACGGCAACACTGAGTTACGATGTGGGGGGAGCCAACCAGGTTCCGATAGCCTCACCAGCCGCTGTCTTTATCGAAGACCGTGTGATCAACTTCACGGTGGCCGAAACTGCAGGCACTATTGGTACCACCAGTGCAGCACCGAACAGTGCTGCGGGTGTGACCTTTGACGTGCTCAGCAACAGTAATGCGATCCTGGACTTTTCGCTGACTGTTGTGCAGGACGCAGGTGACAACTTTGATGTCGCTGGCGTTTCATACTTCCTTGAAGATGGAACCACGCCCGGCTACCAGGCGGGTGAAGACACGGTAGCCGTGACTTTCCTCGATGAAGTCGGTATTGGCGCTGCAGTGACCGTGCACGTGGTCGGTACCACGCCTATCAGTACTGCTGTTTCCAACGGTGATGTTGCAAACATTACCCTGGTTGCACAGGCTGCGGGTGGTGGTACAGCTACGGTACAGGGCGCAGATATTACCAATGATGATAACGGTAATATCAGCCCCGGTGGCACAGCCTCGGATACTGCGGATAACGCAGGCGCGATGGATACAGTGTTCAATGACGCTGCGGGTACGCTCAACAGCCTGGGTGCTGCTGACGTAGCACGTAATGGCCAGCATTCAGCTGATGACTCAATTACGATTGCGTCTGCAGAGCTGACTGTCACCAAAACGTCGGCGGCATTGTGGGATCCTGTTAACCTCGACAGCAATCCCAAGTCGTTCCCGGGTGCCTATGTGCGTTACAGCATCGCTATAGAAAATGCTGCTACCGCAACAGCTTCGGCAGACCTGACCACGCTGTCCGATATCCTGGTGGCTGAGCTGGATCTCGATCCTGACTTGCTTGACGGTGTAGGTGCTGTACCTGCCGCAACAAATGCTGTGGGTGACGGTATCCAGATTGTTGTCACCGGTTCAACCCGTACTGTAACCAGCGTGTTCTGTACAGGTGCAGCTGATCCCGATGGTTGCTCTTACAGTGGCGGCGCAGGCGGTACCATCAGTGTCAACCTGGCAACTGAACTGGTTGCCGATGCGCCAAACAGCTATACCGCGGGCGAGCTGAAGCCCGGTGAAACTGTCACCATTACGTTTAACGTAATCGTGCAGTAAGCAAGGACGCAGTGACAGCCGTGTTTAACATGATGCGCAAATTGCAGGCCTGCTTCGGTTTAATTACCGAAGCGGCTGCCTGTGTTTGTGCGCGTGTTAAATCGGTTGCCATGCTGTTAAACAAGACTGGTTGTGCTGTTGAGTCTGGCGCAACCCGTCTTCCACTGCCTGTGCCTGTGCGCAGTCAGTGGAAGACGTTTAAACTCGTGCTGGTGAGTGCGTTGATGCTGTTCAATGCATCTAACGCAATCGCTCTAACACCTCCGGGAACGCTGATCAGCAATACTGCGAGCGGCAGTTTTGACCTCGGCGGCCCGGTGGTGAATATCAACAGTAATGCTTCAACGGTCGTGAGCACGATCATAAAAACAGCTTCATCAATCCAGCTTTACCAGTACGCCCCTGTGGGTCCCGGTGCAGTGACTGAAGAAGTACCGACACAGTATGCAACGGCTGGCCCGCCCGGTGCTGGTTTTGTCGTTTCGCCAGATCCGAATGTAACCGTACCTGGCACAGGAATCGTAACGCTGGATCCAAATACAGCACTCGATCTTAATGTTGCCACCGGCTTTCACACTGGCGATGCAGTATTTATCGTTGTAACTGACCTTGACCAGAACCTGGATCCGCTGACACAGGAAAGCATTGTGGTTGTGGTTACCAGTTCATCCGGGGATCGTGAAGAGTTAATCTTGATAGAGACTGATGTGAACACCGGCATATTTATCGGATATGTCCAGTCTGGCGGCAATGCTGTCACCAGTTACGATGGTGAAATCAGCCTCGGCGAGAACGCGACCGTATCGGTGACCTATACCGATCAGTATGACGCTGCAGATACCGCCAGCCTGTCACAGCTGTCAGACCCCTACGGTATTGTGTTTAACAGCGCCAGCGGTGATCCGATCGATGGTGTTACCGTGAGTATCCTCGATGCGCTGGGTAATCCTGCCACGGTATACGGCGATGACGGTGTCAGTATTTATCCCAGCGTGGTGGTGTCTGGCAGCAATGCGACTGACAGTGGTGGTACTGTGTATGCCTTCCCGCCGGGCGGATATCGCTTCCCGTTACTGGTGCCGGGTGATTACCAGATAGTGCTCACCGTGCCTGCAGGTTTCCAGGCGCCGTCACTCGCCGCGATTGCAGATTTGCAGATATTGCCGGGCGCGCCGTTCGCGCTGGATCCGGTGGCATCGTACGGCAGTGTGTTTACCTTGCCGCCTGGATTTATACTACGTGCAGATATTCCGGTTGATCAACAGCTCTCAACCCTGGTGTTGAACAAGTCGGCTTCAAAAGAAACCGCCGGCATTGGCGATTTTGTGCAGTACACCCTGGTGCTGCAGAATACTGACACCAGTTCACCTACCACAGCGATTACCTTAACCGATACCTTGCCGGCTGGATTCAGATATCAATCGGGTTCAACGCGCATTAATAATAGCATTGCCGGCAATCCACAGATTTCATCGAACGGACGTGAGCTGCAGTTTGCGCTCAACGCACTCACTCCCGGAGAAAGTGTCACGCTGAATTACGTAACTGAAGTTAGCGTGGCGGCAAAACTCGGTGTAGCTGTTAACCGCGCCAGCGCTGCCGATACCCTGGGTGTTACTTCTAATACTGCAGAAGAGGGCGTGCGCATACATGACGAGTTGTTCAGTAATAACAGCTTCATTCTCGGTCGCGTGATTACGGGTGAGTGCGACAAACCCGATACCGAGTTGCCAGGTCTGAAAGACGTCATTATCTATATGGAAGATGGCAGCTATGCGCTGACTGATGAAAACGGCCAGTTCCATTTTGAAGGTGTACGACCCGGCAGCCACGTGGTGCAGATTGACCTGGAAACTATTCCGAATGAAATGGAAATCATCCAGTGTGAAGAAAATACCCGGTTTGCAGGCACTGCGTATTCACAGTTTGTTGATCTCCAGGGCGGCACGCTGTGGCGCACCAACTTCCGTGTGCGCAACAAGCCACCGGTAACCGATACTACCTCGATGCAGATCAAGAGCGAGATTTCCGGTGACAGTGTGCGTTATCGCGTTGAAATTTCAAACGGCTCAATTCCGGTGAATAATTACCGCCTGATTGTAAATCTGCCGGATGACATGGTGTATGTCGAAGGCAGCAGCAAGCTCGACATGAAAGAAATCAACGAGCCGGTGGTCAACAGCCAGTCACTGGTATACCGACTGGGTGACATGGGTGCCAACTGGAAGCATACGCTCGAGTTTAATGGTCGCATGCTGGTGAAAACCGACAGCACGCTTGAATCCGTTGCATTTGTGCTGCTGGATACCGACCTGAAACGCAACGTGCGCTCAAATCCCGTGCGTAACAAGCTCAAGGTAAGTGATGGAGAAATAGAAACCCGAAAAATTGTTTACCGCGCAACGTTTGCACCCATGAGTGCAGTGCTGTCGGACAAGGACAAGGCTGAACTGAAAAAACAGATTGATGCATTTGGCGGTGTTGAACTGAGAGTTGAGCGCGTGGTGGGCCATTCAGACAGTTCACCTCGTCGAGGCGCAAAAGACCCGGTAGAAGAAAACAGAATTCTGTCACAAGAACGCGCACGTAATGTCGGCCTGTATATAGCCGAACTGCTGGGTGTTGATCCCGGCAGCATTGCCATCGAAGGCAAGGGCCAGGCAGAACCAGTTGACGACAACGGCTCAGCAGCAGGCCGTGCCAATAATCGCCGCGTCGAAATATTCGTCAACACCAGCAAGGTACTGCATAACGGCAAGCTCGAAGTGCTGACCCCGCAAAGTGATGTCAGCCAGCTCGATATCGTTGGCCTGCCCGACACTGGCGACAAGAAACAGCGTATTGAAGCGCCGCTGCAACAGGTGCAGCATATTTCCATGTTTGATGAGTTCTGGATTGAAACCGCTGTGCCTGGGCTTGAGTGGCTCATGCCTGATGATAATCATTACACCAGCTTGCCTGCAGTCAATATCGCAATCAAACATGCGCCGAATGATAATTTTGAGATGTACCTCAACGGCGAAGTGCTCAATCCATTGTTTTATTTCGGCACGATTAATAACAAGAAAGGCACGGTCTCGCGCAGTTACTGGCAGGGTGTGCATCTTGTTGATGGCGTCAACAAGTTTGAATTTGTGGTGAGCGACAACAATGGTAACGAGCTTAAACGCCTTTCACATGAAGTTGTATTTGCAGGCATGCCGGTACGCGCTACTTTGTTAAAAGAGTATTCTGACCTGTCAGCTGACGGCATTCATCACCCGGTGATTGCGCTGCAATTGTTTGACAGGGACGGGCATTACGCGCGTCCTGGTGTTATCGGTACATATGAAGTCAACAGTCCGTACCTTTCCAGGCAGCTGGTCGATGCGCTGGCTGAAAACCGCCTCTCTGGACTCGAAGGCAATGATCCTGCCTATACCATTGGTGCCGAGGGTATCGCCCTGATCGAACTCGAACCCACGACAGAATCAGGCAAGCTAAGCATCAAGCTGCCACTCGCAGGACGCCAGACGGTGACGCTTGATACCTGGTTGCAGGCGCGTGCGCGTGACTGGGTCATGGTCGGCCTGGCTGACGGCACACTGGGATACAACAGTGTTTCAGGTAATGTGCAGGACCTCGAAACCGATGATGTAGATGATAATTTCTATCTCGACGGCAAGCTGGCTTTCTTTGCCAAGGGCCGCGTCAAGGGTGAGTGGCTGCTGACAACAGCGTTTGATTCATCGAAAAAGAAAGATGAAATGGACAACCGGGTGAATCAGCTGATCGACCCTGATGAATACTACACGGTGTATGGTGATGCCAGCAGGCAGCAGTTCGAAGCGTCGAGCAGGGAAAAACTCTTCGTCAAGATCGAGCGCGAACAGTTCTATGCGTTGTTCGGTGATTATGACAGCGCTCTAAATGCGACTGAGCTTTCACGCTACAGCCGTCGCATGACCGGCCTGAAATCAGAACTGCAGGGCGAGAAATTCAGTTACAACGCGTTCGCTGCAGAAACACTCAACAAGTTTATCAAGGATGAAATTCAGGGTGATGGAACCTCCGGTCTGTACCGACTGCGTGGTAAAGGCC
>JBATHJ010000380.1:0-1913 GCA_049666625.1 Gammaproteobacteria bacterium
TATTTAGCCATATCAGTGCTATATTTATCCTATGAGGGAACATGGCTTCGAGTGGGATGAGGCGAAGAACCAGGAAAATCATAGAAAACATGGTGTTACCTTCTATGAGGCACAACATGCTTTTTTAGACCCAAACCGTGTTATTGCCGAGGATCTGGAACATAGTCAGGCTGAAAAACGATATTATTGTTTCGGATTAAACGAGCAAGGAAATGGAATTATAACTGTTCGGTTTACTTATCGGTCTGGTTGCATCCGTATTATTGGTGCAGGTTATTGGCGTAAAGGTAAAAAGATCTATGAGCAAAACAATTCAATATAGTAATGAGCCAATCGGTGATTTAAAAATAATACCTGATTTTTTGCCATCACCGGAAGAGCTTGCACTCAAACAACAAAACACTAAAGTCACAATCTCTCTTAGTTCAGAGAGCGTCGCCTATTTTAAGGACACTGCAAAAAAACATCACATGCAGTATCAAATAATTATTCGGCAATTACTAGATGAGTATGTGGCTCACCAAAAAAAATCTACAAAATAGCTCAATTTTGGTCAGAATTAATCAGAGTATCCGCAATACTGAATTTTGGCCTGAGATATTACGCAGTGCCGAGTGTTAACGTGCCCATTCGTCGGTCAGTGATAGTATCTTTTATGTCGAGTGCTAGACTCGCTTAGTCACCTGGAGAAAGCACACGGTCCGGGCTTCTCGTGACCAGAGGAATCATTTGCAGTAGCAGGCCGCCGGTGCTTCACCGGTGAGTTTAAGAGTTATCGTCATGCTGTTAGACGAAACAGGGAACAGGGATGCTTATGACAGTCATCGTGCCGATCAATATCACACCAACCGCTCCCGCCAGGCAAAGGAAACGCAGGTTACGCTGCAGCCTTATCGGGCTCATGCTCCTGACCTGGTCGCCTCGCATAATTTCGGATGTAACACCTGACGGGCTCAGCAATACACAGGTTACTGTCGGCGCAGGCAATGTTCCCGTTGTCGATATCGCCGCACCTGGCGCGACGGGTGTATCACATAATAGCTTCGCTACTTTCAATGTTGAGACGCAGGGTGTTGTCATTAACAACTCGCTGCTCGATGGCGCCTCGGCGCTTGCCGGTGCAATTTCCGGTAATGCCAATTTTACCAGCCTGTCGGCCGGTATCATTCTTAACGAAGTCAGCAGTACCAGCCGTAGCACGTTACTGGGGACGACAGAAATATTCGGTGATAACGCCAGCTATATTCTTGCCAACCCAAATGGAATTACCTGTAGTGGTTGCGGATTTATACGGACGCCAACAGCTGTTGGTGACATGGGCGGTCTACGTGAAGTGTTGCTGACCACGACAAACAGCATAGGGTATACCGCTGGCACAGGCGATCTAAAAGACCTGACAATCGGCACAGCAAATATCGCAGATATTCTGATTGGTCCCGGGGGGCTGGACGTTAGTGAGGTTGATATTACGACGCTGTTTACCCGGCGGCTTATTGTTAACGGGCTGATCAATGCAGGCAGCAATCGTCTTCAAGTATTGGCAGGTACGGGCGTGTTGAATCTTGATGCCGCACTAGCAAGTAACAGGACTTATGTAGCAACTCAGCCGGGTGACAATGCGATCAGCGTAGCAATAGATGCCTCTGTAGCGGGTGCGATGTATGCCGGGCAGATATATATCATGGCAACAGAAGCAGGCGTTGGCGTAACGCTGGACAACGATCTTATTAGTAACGCGGGCGACATTGAGCTGACTGCTGAAGGCGATATTATTTATCGAAATGCCAACGCCAGCGGCACGTTAAACGTAACAGCTAACGCGGCACCGCCTGGTGCTGCACCAGTGCTGACCGTTATTGGCAACACGACAGCGGGCAGTGACATCAACTGGAATTTGTCGGGTGATGCTATGC
>JBATHJ010000381.1:0-2939 GCA_049666625.1 Gammaproteobacteria bacterium
TGGTGCTGGTATAAGCATGGTTATCAAGTGTAAATGAGAATTAAAAACTAATATTGAACCGCAGAGGCGCAGAGTACGCAGAGAAAAACGCTTGGGGTTAAAGACAGGAAAACCTTGTTATTCAAGCTAAGACTTAATAACGACATATAATTATTCGCTTTAACTTTCATGTTTGTTTTTACCTCTGCGTACTCTGCGCCTCTGCGGTTTCGCTTTTAAGCTTTTAGTTTTTCAGACACGCACAAAAAAGCCGGTCAGTGACCGGCTTTTTCGATAATACTGTCGCGCAAAACTTACATCGCGCGGATGTTGGTGTTCATGCGGCTTTTATGGCGTGATGCCTTGTTGGCATGAATCAGGCCTTTGCCGGCCATGCGGTCGATGACCGGGCAGGCTTCTTTATAGGCAGTCTCGGCGGCAGACTTGTCACCTGTGACAACGGCGCTGTATACACGCTTGATATATGTACGCATCATCGAGCGCATGCCCGCATTTTGTGTGCGATGATTTTCGGCCTGTTTGGCGCGTTTCTTTGCTTGTGCGGAATTAGCCAAGGCGGCATACCTGTGTCTGGAAAAAAGAGGGCGTAAAATGCCAGTTTTAGAGGGTTTTGTCAATCAGTTTTCGCTACAATTGGCGCTTCATTGTAGTTCATGCACCAGCACTGAAGGGGATTCACACTGAGTACGCGGCTTTTGCACTCCACCATGATGGTGGGCGGCATGACACTGGTGTCACGAATATTCGGGCTGCTGCGCGATATCACGCTCGCCACGCTGTTTGGCGCCAGCGGCGGTACCGACGCCTTCCTGGTCGCTTTCAAGATCCCCAATTTCATGCGCCGGCTGTTCGCCGAGGGCGCTTTCTCGCAGGCGTTTGTGCCGGTTTTTTCCGAATACAAGGAAAAGCGCGGCAAGCTTGAGCTGCAGGACCTGCTCGATCACGTCGCCGGCAAGCTCGGCGGTGTTTTGCTGGTGATCACGATAGTCGGCTCACTCGCCGCACCGGGGCTGGTCTACCTGTTCGCCCCCGGCTTCAGCGACGAACCCGAACGCTTCGCGCTCACTGCCGAACTGCTGCGTATCACCTTCCCCTACCTGTTTTTTATCGCGCTGGTGGCGTTTGCCGGTGGCATTCTCAACAGTTATGGCCGCTTCGGCGTGCCGGCGTTTACCCCGGTGATCCTCAACCTGTGCCTGATTGGCGCGGCCTGGTGGCTGGCGCCGATGTTCGACGAACCACTGATGGCGCTGGCCTGGGGCGTGTTTGCCGCCGGCCTGCTGCAGCTGCTGTTCCAGTTTCCGTCGCTGATCAAGCTCGGCCTGATGCCGCGGCCGCGCATAAAGCGCAAACACGAGGGCGTGGCGAAAATCCTCAAGCTGATGCTGCCCGCGGTAATCGGTTCGTCGGTGGCGCAGATCAACCTGCTGCTCGATACTGTCATCGCCTCGTTCCTGGTGGCGGGCAGCGTGAGCTGGCTGTATTACTCTGACCGCCTGCTCGAGTTCCCGCTCGGCGTGCTCGGCATCGCGGTGGCCACGGTGATCCTGCCGGTGCTGTCGGGCCACCACGCGCGCGCGTCCACAACCGAATTCAACAGCACGCTCAACTGGGCGATGCGGCTGGTGCTGATTGTTGCCATGCCGGCGTGCATTGGCCTGCTGATGCTGTCAGCACCCGTGCTCGCAGCCCTGTTTCAATATGGTGAGTTCAGCGCCAGCGACACCCATCTCGCCAGCCTCAGCCTGATGGCCTACATTCTCGGCCTGCCGGGTTTCATTATGATCAAGGTGCTGGCACCGGGCTATTACGCGCGCCAGGATACACGCACCCCGGTGCGCATTGCCATTATCGCCATGATCAGCAACATGGTGATGAATATCCTGTTTGTCGCGCCGCTGGTCCTGCTCGAGTACGAGGCCCCGCATGTCGGGCTGGCGCTGGCCACCACCTGCTCGGCGTATATCAATGCCGTGATGCTTTATCGCGGTCTGCACAGCAGTAAAATATTCATCCCGGTACCCGGCTGGGGCAAACTGTTCGTGCAGATCGCGCTGGCCTGCGGCCTGATGGCGCTGCTGCTGTGGCAAATCACGCCGGCGCTTTCGACCTGGTCCGACTGGCCGGCGCACGAGCGCCTGCTGCGACTCGGCCTTGTAATAATGCTCGCCATCAGTGCCTACTTCAGTGTGCTGTGGCTGTCGGGCGTGCGCCCGGCGAGCCTGAGGCGCCGCTGATGCAGCTGATCCGCGGGCTGTACAATCTGCGCCCCAAGCACCAGGCCGGCGTGCTCACCATCGGCAATTTCGACGGCCTGCATCTCGGCCACCAGGCCCTGCTGGCACTGCTCAAACAACAGGCGGATTTATTCCAGACGCATTCCTGCCTGCTCAGTTTCGAGCCCCTGCCGCACGAATATTTCAACCGCAAGCACGGCAGCAACGCGACCGGCCGGTTGATGAACACGCGTGAAAAACTCGATGCATTACAACAACTCGATGCCGACCTGAGTCCGGATTATCTACTGCTGATAAATTTTTCCGATGCGCTGGCACACATGCGCGCGGCGGATTTCATCCAGATGATCCTGGTCGATGCGCTGGCGATCAAGGCGCTGGTGATCGGCGATGATTTCCGTTTCGGTCGCGGCCGCGAAGGCGATATCGATATGCTGATCGAGGCCGGTAAGCGCCACGGTTTCGTCGTTGAAGCGCTGTCCACCCACGAACTCGACGATTTGCGCGTGAGCAGCACCCGCGTGCGCGAAGCCCTGCAACAGGACCGGCTGGATGATGCCAGCCGCATGCTGGGGCGTGACTACCGGATTTGCGGCCACGTGGTGCACGGTGAAAAACGCGGCCGAACGATCGGTTTTCCCACCGCCAATATTCGCCTCAAACGCAGTGCCAGCCCGATTCACGGCGTGTATTCTGTTACCA
>JBATHJ010000382.1:0-1511 GCA_049666625.1 Gammaproteobacteria bacterium
ATCGCTGCACACCAGGATGAGTAGCGGTGCCTGTCGCGCCCAGAGCTGGTTTTTGTCAGCGAGTACGCCAACGGCGGTTTCCCACGCGGCTTCATTGGTATGGCGGTTGCAGACAATAAAGCGCCAGGGCTGATCATTGAAACATGAAGGTGCCCAGCGTGCTGCCTCGAGCAATGCCTGCAGCTTTTCCGCTTCAACCGGCCGGTCGATATCGAATGCGCGCGGACTCCAGCGCTCGGCCAGCAGGGTGTGAATTGGCTGTTGTGTATCGGGCTGTTTGTTTTGCATGATTGTGTTTCCAGTTCAGGGTAAGTCGAACAGCAGGGCTTCGCCGCCGTGTCTGCTGTGTGCATCGAAGATATCTATATCTGTGAGTGTGGCGCCATCGCCTTCACTTAATTTCGTGTTTTCAATCTCCAGGTCGCCGCGCACCATGTGCAGGTAGAGTGTGCGTCCTGACACGCCCGCAAGTTCGGTGCTTTCAGCGGCAGCGAGGCTGATCTGGTAGAGGCGCGCATCCTGCTGCAGTTTTAATGCGCCATTCTCGCCACTGTTCTGGCCACTGTTCTGGCCACTGTTCCGGCCAGCGGGCGAAGCGATGAGTTGCATCGGTGCCGCGGCAAAGCGTTTCTGCTGATAGCCGGGTTTAATGCCGAACTGATCAGGCACGATCCATATCTGCAGAAAATTAAGCGGCTCGGTCTGCGAGGGATTGTATTCGCTGTGGGTCACGCCGGTGCCGGCGCTCATCAACTGGAATTCACCCGCGGGCAGGTGCTGGATATGGCCCATGCTGTCCTTGTGTTCAATGCTGCCGTGTTTCACGTAACTGATAATTTCCATGTCGCTATGGCCATGGGTGGCGAAGCCGGCGCCGGGGGCGACAACATCGTCGTTTATCACGCGCAGTGCCGAGATCCCCATATGCTGTGGGTCGTAATAACTGCCAAATGAGAACGTATGCCGGCTGTCGAGCCAGCCGTGCTTGACATGGCCGCGTTGACTGGCTGGTCTGAGGATGATCATCTGATTTATCCTTCAATTAATAAGTGATAATAACTTTATGATAATAAATAAAATAATTAATTGATAATAAATAATATTGAATATATAGTTCAAATATTATGAACAATATTATTGTATGAAAATCACGCTCGATGGTCTGCGCGTGCTGGATGCGATAGATCGTCGCGGCAGCTTTGCTGCTGCTGCAACAGAGCTGTTTCGCGTCACCTCGGCGCTGACCTACAGCGTGCAGAAGCTGGAAGCCGACCTGGGTATTCGCCTGTTCGCCAGGCAGGGTAAAAAATCCGTGCTCACCGAAGCGGGTCGAAGTGTGCTGGAAGATGGCCGCCGCTTGCTCGATGCCGTCGAGGCCATGGAAAACCGGGCCAGGCGTATCGCCACCGGCTGGGAAGCCGAGCTGCGCCTCGCGCTGGATACCTTACTACCAGTGGCAGCGCTCACACCCGTGATCGAACAGTTTGATGCCATCGAGTGCGGCACCCAGC
>JBATHJ010000383.1:0-2138 GCA_049666625.1 Gammaproteobacteria bacterium
GTTCTCGGTGGCTGCGCCGGCGGCTCCCTGCGCATAGTAGGCATGCTCAGACACCTGTTCGACCGGGAACTCGACCGTCACCGGTGCATAAGCCGGGGCCGCGTGAAGGTTGGCAGTCAGAAGCATCGTCGAAAGCAGCATTGTCTTGCTCATGTTCGGCTTCCCCAATAAAACCGGCGTGTCACCGCCGTGTACGAAAGAATGCGCGCAGCATGGCGGCAGACTCCTCTGCAAGCACACCGCCTTCGCATCGCGTGTAATGATTGAAACGCTGGTCCGAGGGTAACAGGTCGAAGGCGCTTCCGGCCGCACCGGAACGCGGGTCCGTTGCCGCAAATACCACGCGATCGACGCGGGCATGAATGATGGCCCCGGCACACATGGCGCAGGGCTCCAGGGTCACATAGAGGGTGGTGCCGGGCAGGCGGTAATTCCGGCAGGCGGCCGCAGCCGACCGAAGGGCGATGACCTCGGCATGCGCCGTGGGGTCGTTAGAGCTTATCGGCTGGTTCCAGCCCTCGCCGATGATCTCATTTCCTGCAACCATCACCGCCCCGACCGGCACCTCGTCCGCCGCTTCCGCACGCTGCGCCAGTTCGAGCGCCCGGCGCATAAAGGCTTGGTCGGCCTCCTGCCTCATTCCCACTCGATTGTAAACGCGCCATTCTTTAGCTTTCATATCAACGACTTACTTTGCATATAAGCGGGAATACCATGAAAAATACCATGTCCAGAAATTGCTGTTAATACTCACCGGAAATGTCGAGAAGCCACCCCATGCTGTGCTGCAGGCTTCGGCACATCATGATTCCAGTCGCGCCCAAAAACTTTTTTTTCGCCCATGCGCCGCGTGCAATTGCTGCACGAAGGCGTGATGTGTTGGCAGTGGTTTGAATTCCTTGATCCGCTTCGCCAGCGCTTCCAGCTTTTTATAGTACCGTGCACCATGGCCGTAAGCCTTACTGCGCGCCTGTGCCAGGATATCCAGCAACAAGGCGCGGTAGCAGGCCGTAGCCGCCAGACTGCAATCCGCTTTTTCAAACGCCTTTGCCAGCCTCAGCAGACTGTCATAAAAACACTCCGCCAACTCCTGATGCCGAGCTAAGACTAAGGCCTGAGCTCTCTCCGTCTGGCTCAGGTTTAATAACAGATCTGCGCTGAGTACGATATTGCCACTCTGTTCGGCTTGCTTGATTGCTGAGCTACACGCTTTCGCTTTCTCATCCTCGTCCAAGGCCTCCAGATATCGCGTGAAATTGGGGTAGCTCTGCTCGCTCTGAAACAGCCGAGAACGAATCACTTTAAGCTGTTTCCGGTCACCCGTTTTCACACAGACCTTATCCAGCAATTCCAGACGATCACGCTCAAAACGGTCCTCCCATGCCTGGTTCAGATAACGCATTGCCGTCTCGGCCTGCTCATACTGCAAATATTTTTCACAAATCAATTTCATTTGCAGATTGTTTGGCTGTGGCGAATGTATCAATACCGATCGCTCGTATAAGGCAGGATCACGCAAGGCATCGGCTATCTGTCCTAATGCCACACCGCTACGCAAGGCCGCGAAATTGAGCTTGTCTTCTTGTTCGGGAGACTTTAACGCCTTGCGCAACGCGTTTTCGTACCGCCAGGCAAGTTGCTTCAGCTGATCCGGCGTCAACAGCAGGTTGGCATTTGGCAATAGCGGATCAAGCACACCATAATCATTCTGCTGATACAGCTGATATATCCGCTCGAGCCAGTCGACATTAGCATCCCGCCAGCCTTTAGCCGCCGTCAACCACAACAGTACGGCTTGGCGATATACCTCGCCCACTGCCCCGCCAGAATCATCGACACGGTTGAGCACCGATTCTGCCGTCGCCAAAAACCGGTCGACCAAATCAAACGCATGTTCCGGTGAGCGCTCCAGCAGTCCGCTTTCAATGTCAGTGAGGGCAGCTTCCAGTTCGCGTGCAAAAGCAACACTCGCCCGATAATCGATAAACCTCCGCCCTCGTTTCAGCGATGCAATACGCTTGCCCAACACCTTGGACAGGGCGAGCGGATCATTTGCCAATGTCAAAGCTTCGATCTGTTCGCTCAACTCCGGATAGCGGTGGTAAAGGTCGAGTATAAAATCCCGCAAGGTATCTGCG
>JBATHJ010000384.1:0-4653 GCA_049666625.1 Gammaproteobacteria bacterium
AGTCCTATCTGATTGCACCCAATCCGCTTGTAATGATGGCACCGCGTAATCATCCCCTGGCTGGTAAGAAAAATATCAGTATGGAAGAGATCGCCAAAGAGCCTTTTATTATCCGCGAACCAGGATCAGGTATCCGTGATGCATGCTTTAAAGCTTTTGATGCTAAGGGGTTACGCCCTAAAGTGAGAATGGAGCTCGGCAGTAATGAGGCGATCAAACATGCCATAGTGGGTGGTTTGGGTTTGTCTGTTTTATCTCTTCACTCGCTATCTCTGGAAGGTATCGATGGTCCGATTGCTGTTCTGGATGTAGAAAACTTTCCCATACAGCGCAGCTGGTACATTGTCGTTCCAAAAGGAAAAGAATTATCATTGGTTGCGCAAACATTTCTTGAGTTTGCGGTTGCGTATGAGCCGAAGATACGTGAACGCATGCAAACTATGTGGCCTGCATTAAAACAACTCCTTAATAAACCAACAGCGCCCGCGGCTAAAAAGAAAATAGCCAAAAAGAAAATAGCCAAAACGAAATAAATGACCTTGTAGGTAAAACGATCATATCGTAATCAATAAGCATGGCAAGTTTCGTCCTATTATATATAGTCTATGGAACCTATAGATATATCAATAATACGTTCTCAACCGAAATTTTATTACATTGTTCTCTGGTGATGACTTCTATCGATAAATACAATAAGTAATTTAACCCCAGCCGCGGCCAAAATGAATACCAATCAACTTATAAATATACTCACATCGGCATGATGTAAAAATATGGGCCAATATAATGCGTCAGTTATTTAATGAAATGCATTTACGCAATCTTCGCGGAGACATTTTTGGCGGGGTGACAGCAGCCGTCATTGCTTTGCCTATGGCGCTAGCTTTTGGTGTTGCTTCAGGCGCTGGTGCTGAGGCTGGGTTATATGGCGCTATCCTGGTTGGTTTATTTGCGGCACTATTTGGCGGTTCGCCAACATTAATATCTGAACCCACGGGGCCAATGACAGTCGTGTTCACGGCGGTTATAGCAAAGCTTGTGGCCTCAGATCCTGTCAATGGCATGGCGATGGCATTTACCGTTGTCATACTGGCTGGATTATTTCAAATAATGTTTGGCGTAATGCGCCTGGGTAAATATGTCACGCTAATGCCGTATACCGTCATATCCGGTTTCATGACAGGGATAGGCATCATACTTATCATCTTGCAAATCGGCCCATTGCTGGGACAGGCTTCACCAGCGGGTGGTGTCATTTCAATTTTGAAAAACATTCCTGAATTAATTTCAGGTATCCGGATTCAGGAGACGATGCTGGGCGTATTAACGGTGGCAATCCTGTTTTTTATGCCTGCCAGGTTCAAGCGTTATATACCACCGCAGTTGCTGGCGCTGGTTGTCGGAACCCTGGTGTCAATCATCTTGCTAAGCAATGCCGACATCCGTCGCATTGGCGAAATACCTACCGGCTTGCCAGAATTTAATGTTCCATATTTCAGTGCTGAACAGTGGCAAATAATGTTCTTTGATGCCGTGGTATTAGGGCTATTGGGTTGTATTGACGCATTGTTGACATCAGTTATTGCTGACAGCCTTACACGAAAACAGCACAATTCAGATAAAGAGCTGGTTGGTCAAGGTATAGGTAATGTTATGTCAGGCATGTTTGGCGGGTTGCCTGGTGCCGGCGCCACCATGGGTACGGTGGTTAGCATTCAGGCGGGAGCGCAAACTGCATTAGCTGGATTAGTGAGGGCGGCCATTCTACTGACTGTCGTGCTATGGGCAGCAGGCCTGACTTCAGTTATACCACTCGCGGTGCTGGCGGGTATTGCCTTGAAAGTTGGCATCGACATTATCGACTGGGGATTTTTAAAGCGTGCCCACCTGATTTCTGGAAAAGGTGCGTTAATAACCGATGGCGTGATCACGCTTACTGTGTTTGTTGATTTGATTGCTGCAGTTGGCATTGGCTTGTTTGTTGCTAACGTCATGACAATAACCAGATTGTCGAAATTACAAACCGATGATGTTACTGCGGTTACAGATCCTGATGATACCAATCTGGAACTTTCCGAACATGAAAAACAGTTATTGCATTCTGCCGATGACAACATCATGCTGCTGCATCTGAAGGGCAACATGATATTTGGTGCATCGCGGGCAATTACGCACAAGAAATCCCAGACTGAGGACTGTAATGCTCTCGTTGTAGATATAACGCAAGTTATTCATCTGGGTGTTTCGGTCGCATTAGCCCTTGAGGAAGTCATGCTTGATATGATTCGGGCTAATAGAGAAGTTTACATCGTGGCCACGGAAGGGCAGCCTTTACAGCGCCTTAAAACAATGGGTTTACTAAAAAAATTACCTGAACAACATGTTGTTGACGCACTCGTTGTTGCGCTGGAGCGGCTTGTCAGTGATCAGCCTGGCGGCTTATTAAGGTATAACGATTCAAAAATGCCTGCACGTAGCATTTAATTAGCAATGTGAGATTCGATTTCATACGGAAAAAATTTCTCCTGGAAGTTGCCTCGCCTTTTCTCTAATGGCTGAAATAGCTTTGTTGCCCTGGCATCTGTAAGTTGATAATAATTCTGTATTAGCTGCACTGTAAGACAAGCTGTATTTAATCCGCTGCTTGTTGAACTATCAGGGCAAGCGCAACTAATTCCAGATTAGGACATATTGCTCGAAGAAATCATTGGGCTGGAATTTAGTGTTGATGAATGAAATCAACAGATGGTTCCATCGATTAATCATGGTCCGCTGTATCTGACACTGGTCTGAAGCATTTCCTCTATATGCGCCTTTTGGAACGTGTGTGGGCTGAGTTTTCGCGCGTTCGGGTATGGCCAACAGGTCTGCTGGAACCGGGCGATATATAGATGTAGCGCTGCAAGTGTGTGAGAATTCGATGAATGAACACTGCATTCCAGGATAATTTAGGTCAGCTTCGCGATCGGCTCGCGCTGAGCCTGAAAGCGCGGGACATGCGACTGGCCACGGCTGAATCCTGCAGCGGGGGCTGGATCGCCAAAGTATGCACCGATATGCCGGGTTCGTCCGACTGGTTCGAGTGCGCGATTGTCAGCTACAGCAATGCCAGCAAACACCGGTTGCTGGGAGTACCGATCGAGACCATCGAACACCACGGCGCAGTCAGTGAACAGACTGTGCAGGCCATGTTGAACGGTCTGTTTGCGCGCACCGCTGCCGACCTGGGTGTGGCCGTGAGCGGCATTGCCGGGCCCGGTGGCGGCTCCGCTGACAAGCCCGTGGGCACGGTGTGGATCTGCATCGGTCAGCGCGCAACACAGGCCTGTGCACGCCGGTTTACATTTTCGGGTGATCGCAACCAGGTTCGCGAACAATCATTAATCGCTGCATTCGAATTATTACTTGAACACATCGAAGACTAATTCGCGTCGGCTGTTTATCGCGCTGTGGCCGGACGAGGAAACCCGGACTCATATATACGCGTGCCAGCAGGCAATCAGGCATTGCACAGCACCGCAACCAGCGGGCAGGCCGGTAGCGCGGGACAATTTGCATTTAACCTTATGTTTCCTTGGTGACGTAGCAGCGCCGCACATCGCCACACTGTGCTCACAGCTGGGCGCTGTCGAGCAACCGGCCTTTGAGCTGCAGCTGCAAACGCCCGGTTATTTCAAAAGACCGCGGATCGCCTGGCTGGGTTTAAAGCAACCTGTACCGGCGTTAGCGCGACTGGTCACGCAGCTGAACAAAATCGTCAGCGACGTGCTGCCTGGCTACACAAACCCGCAGAACAGTTTTATTGCCCATGTCAGCCTGTTCAGGCACGCGGCGGGTATTCCTGGCTGTGAAGTGCCAGATGTTATTCGCTGGCCGGTAACTGATTTTGCGCTGGTCGAATCGATCAATCAGCCGGGCGCTGTGGCGTATCGCGTGTTGCAGCGCTGGCCACTGGCTTGAATCGCGCCGGTATACAGTAAGCTAGACAGATGGTTACGGTTTAAAAATGGTATCGGTTCTGTTCAAATACCGCCAGAGTCGGCGGGGTGGCAGTGGTTTTGACCTGAGTCACCACCCTCGCTGGAGAATTGGTATATAAACATAAGCTTACATGTATTAACGGTGAGGGTGATTAATGGCTGATGAATATGCAAATGCACTGGCGGAACTGGCCGGTGACCGGGATGAGCCAGTACTGGCTTCGATGAAAGAGATCGGCCTGCTCGGCAAGAAAAAAATCTTTGCAGATGCCAATTATCCCTATTCCGATAAGATGAACCGCAAGGAATATGAGAAAGCCAAGACCGAACTGCAGATTGAATTGCTGAAAATGCAAAACTGGGTGAAGGAAACCGGGCAACGCGTGGTGGTGCTGTGCGAAGGCCGTGACGCGGCCGGCAAGGGCGGCACAATCAAGCGCTTCATGGAACATCTCAATCCGCGTGGTGCACGCGTGGTCGCGCTGGAGAAACCCTCCAGTGAAGAAATGGGCCAGTGGTATTTTCAGCGTTATATCAAGCATCTGCCAACCGACGGCGAGATCGTATTTTTTGACCGTTCCTGGTACAACCGTGCCGGTGTTGAGCGCGTCATGGGCTTCTGCCAGCCGGGCGAGTATCTCGAGTTCATGCGCCAGGCGCCCGAAGTCGAGCG
>JBATHJ010000385.1:0-2322 GCA_049666625.1 Gammaproteobacteria bacterium
TTCAAAGTGATCAAGATCGGCTTTTTTCATCACCTTGTATTGCTTGCCGCTGTGTACTACCAGTTTTTTATCTGCGGGCACAACAGTCACGGCGACAATCAGCTCTTCACCGGTTTTGAGTTTTGCGCTCGGCACGTTGATAATTTTATTGCCCTTGCCTTTGGCCATTTGCGGCAGATCGGCAACCGGGGTGACCAGCATGTGGCCTTCCGAGCTGGCAGCCACGATGCGATCGGTTTCGAGATCGACGATCTTTGCCGCCTGCAGGGCTTTGGCCTGCTTGCCTACGTTCAATATCGACTTGCCGGATTTATTTCTTGCGTGCATATCTCCCAGCTTGCCGACAAAGCCATAACCGAACGAACTTGCGAGTAATACCATGTCATCGGGTTCACCGATTACAACCGACACAAAATGCGCACCCGGGGGCGGGGTGAAATAGCCGGTGAGCGGATCACCCATGCCGCGAGCCGATGGCAGCTTGTGCGCGGGCAATGTATACGCGCGCCCGCTGCTATCGAGGAACACCGCGAGCTGGTTGCTTTTACCTGCGGCAGCGGCCAGAAAACTGTCGCCGGATTTATAACCGAGTTTAGTCGCATCGATGTCGTGGCCTTTCGCCGCGCGCACCCAGCCTTTGGCGGACAGCACCACGGTGATGGCTTCGCTTGAAATCAGCGCGGTTTCCGACATCGCCTGCGCCGCACCACGGGCCACAATCGGCGAGCGTCTATCATCACCGTATTTTTCAGCATCGGTGATGATTTCTTTTCGAATCAGGGTTTTCAGACGTTTTGCCGAGGCCAGCAAGGCTTCGAGTAACTTGCGCTCAGCGTCGAGCTCGCTTTGCTCGCCGCGAATTTTCATTTCTTCGAGTTTGGCAAGGTGGCGCAATTTCAATTCGAGGATGGCTTCGGCCTGCACATCCGAAATGGCGAAGCGTTCCATCAGCACCGGTTTGGGCTTGTCGTTTTCGCGAATGATGGCGATGACTTCATCGATATTGAGGAACGCGACCAGCAAACCTTCGAGCACGTGCAGGCGCGAGGTGATTTTGTCGAGGCGCCACTGCAGGCGGCGACGCACGGTAACCGTCCTGAACTTGAGCCATTCATCCAGCAGGCTGCGCAGGTCTTTCACCTGCGGCTTGCCGTTGATGCCGATCATGTTGAGATTGACGCGGTAACTGCGTTCAAGATCGGTGGTGGCGAACAAATGGTTCATCAGCTCTTCGACATCGATCCGGTTGGAACGCGGCACAATCACCAGCCGTGTCGGGTTCTCGTGGTCGGATTCATCACGCAGGTCTTCCACCATTGGCAGTTTTTTCAGATTCATTTGCTGCGCGATTTGTTCGAGGATCTTGTTGCCCGACACCTGGTAAGGCAATGCGGTGATAATCACATCACCGTTTTCTTTTTCATAACGCGCGCGCTGGCGAATGCTGCCGTGGCCGGTGCGATACATTTCCATGATATCGGCGCGCTGAGTAATAATTTCAGCATCGGTGGGAAAATCCGGGCCCTGGATGTGTTCACACAGATCTTCGAGGGTGGATTTGGGGCTGTCGAGTAAACGCACGCAGGCGCTGGCAACTTCTCTTAGATTATGCGGCGGAATATCCGTCGCCATGCCGACTGCAATACCGGTACCGCCGTTGAGCAACACGTTGGGCAAACGTGCCGGCAGGGTTTCGGGTTCGTCCAGCGAACCGTCGAAATTCGGCGTCCAGTTGACCGTACCCTGCCCCAGTTCGCTGAGCAGTAATTCGGCGTACGGCGCCAGTCGTGATTCGGTATAGCGCATAGCGGCGAACGACTTGGGATCATCCGGTGAACCCCAGTTGCCCTGGCCATCGACCAGTGGATAGCGGTAGGAAAACGGTTGCGCCATCAGCACCATGGCTTCGTAACAGGCGCTGTCGCCATGCGGGTGGTATTTACCCAGCACATCACCCACGGTACGCGCGGATTTTTTGTGTTTTGATAATGCGGTCAAACCCAGCTCGGACATGGCGTATACAATGCGCCGCTGCACCGGTTTCAGACCGTCGCCAATAAACGGTAGCGCGCGGTCGAGAATCACGTACATCGAATAATCGAGGTAGGCTTTCTCGGTAAACACCGACAGCGGCTGCTGTTCTATATTTTCAAAATCGATCGAGGTCTGGTCGCTCATAATTGTTTTATCTATTGATTGATATATTTAATTCCAAACATTAACAATAAAGGCGAAACCGCGGAGACGCAGAGGTCGCAGAGGAAAGCATTAATTGTTAAAAACAAAAATTGAAGACGAAACCACAGAGTCACGGAGTACACA
>JBATHJ010000386.1:0-1613 GCA_049666625.1 Gammaproteobacteria bacterium
CCATGGATGTGACCAACTGGGATGCAGAGTTTGACGCGGTTTACGGGGGCACAGACGGTGTAGCCGGTACCGTGGTGGGCAATCCATACGCACGCATCGCCGAGGTGATCGGTGAATACGAGCGTTCACAGGTATTTGTCGATACCCCGTGGAAAGCCTTTGTTGCAGGTAATAATGCGGCCATCAGCGAGTCAGCCAGGCAGGGCGCGCTGCTGTTTTTCCGCAGCACGGACAAAGGCGGCGCGGATTGCGCATCCTGCCATAGCGGCGATTTTTTCACTGACGAAAAATTTCACGTCACGGCGATGCCGCAGATCGGGCGCGGCAAGGGCAATAATAACGGCACCCTGACGAATGATGATTTCGGTCGTTTTCGCGAAACACCGCTTGATCCTGCCTCTAAGTACGCATTTAGAACACCGACACTGTTGAATGTAGAAGTCACCGGTCCGTGGAGCCACGCCGGCGCCTATACCAGTCTCGAAGCCGTGGTGCGCCACCATCTCGACCCCGATGCGGCGATAGCCAATTATGACTTCTCGCAACTGCCACCCAATGTGCAGGCTGATTCGATGCTGACCAACACCCAGTTTGCGCTGGATACGCTGGCAGCCAATCGTCTCGCGCAGCTGCCGGGTACATTGCAAAATGTCAGCCTGTCGGATGCACAGGTGGCTGACATTGTCGAGTTCTTAAAAGCGCTGACCGACCCGTGCGTGAAAGACCGTGCCTGTATGGCGGACTGGATCCCGGATGCCGGTGACAGCAACCCGGATGCATTGCGTCTCAATGCGGTCGACAATTTCGGGCAGTACCTGTAATCAAGCGTGCGGCAGCGTGGTTTGCATGCTGCCGCACGGTTTGTCCACTCGCTAGACCATCACCAGGCGAAACAGTACTATAGCTGCTGGTGTTATCTAATCAGCGCAAGGTGTACTTGAATCATGAACCAGGCAATATTCGACCAGGGCAGGGAAGCGCTCAAGACGTCAGATTTCAAAGCGGCCGAGCGTGATTTTCAGGACGTCATGACTGCGATCGACGAGCAGCATGAGCAGTACAACCGCGTGGCGTCTTTTCTTGGCCTGTCACAGGTACTGAATGACAACCGCAACGGCCTTATTTTGTGCCGCGACGCGGCCAGCAGCGAAGTCCTCGATGGCCAGGTATTTCTCAACCTGGCAGCGGCTGAATGGCATTCGAAAAATCGCAAACGTGCGATTGAAGCGCTGGTGCGTGGCACCAAGATCGATGGTGATCATGTTCAGCTCAAACGCGCCATGCAGCTGGCCGACAGCCGCAAACGCCCGGTATTTTCATTTTTGCCGCGTGCGCATCCACTCAATCGCATGGTGGGCCGGCTGATGCGCTCATCTTCCAGTGCCCTTAGCGTTCAGACCCTGTTATATTAGCCGCGGGAGTCGGCCAGGCAATCGCTCTGTGCCCCGTTGTTAGACGGGTTGCGGGGAGGAAAGTCCGGGCTCCACAGGACAGGGTGCCAGGTAACGCCTGGGGGGCGCGAGCCTACGGAAAGTGCCGCAGAAACTATACCGCCATGTCGCTTTCGGGTGGCACGGTAAGGGTGAAATGGTGCGGTAAGAGCGCACCGCGTG
>JBATHJ010000387.1:0-2627 GCA_049666625.1 Gammaproteobacteria bacterium
ACTATTCCAGTAGATATTTAGATTAAAGCATCACTGGACATGAAATGACAAATACGGAATTTTAACTTTCTTGTTACTGCGGTTACCTGACAAGTTATTGTTATTCTGAAACATCTAAGTCACTGGATTCCGGCATTCGCCGGAATGACGCGTAAGTGGGACAGCAATGGCTCAGACCCCATTAATTTCTTTCAATTTTTGATGCTTCAGCTGAAAAATAGACAGTGTTTCTCCTCACATCTTTTCTTGTGATTCGCAGTTAAATGAGCAGTAGCCCGGGATTAAACCGTGTACTGTTCCCGGATAATCTGATACTTTTACTAACGTTGCTTAAAAGAATTATATTCATCATTCGGTAGAGGTATGGCTTGAGCGAAGTATCAAACATTGTATCTAATAAGAATAAATTACTTAATCATCAAATCTCATACTTGATTCAAAGCCTGGAGGGGCATGAGGAAGCAGCAAAACTCGCGACTGTTGATTTGAAAGCGGGTGAAATTCTTATCCAGCAGGATGATACTGACGATAATATCTACCTGGTATGCTCGGGCGAACTGGGTGTACGCAGGCGAATGAAAGACGGCAAAGTCCATGACATCGGCAAAATAGGGATACATTCGGTCATTGGTGAACTTGCCTTGCTCGGTGGTCAGAAGCGCAGTACTACGGTATATGCATTAGCAGACTCCAGGGTGATCAGCCTGACCAGGAGCCAGTTAGAAACACTGTTCGCTGAGAATATATCGACCTTTGAAGCCTTGAATAATATGGCGTCCAGCCGTTGGCAGAATCTTCATCTTATCGGGATATTAGGCGAGATATTTGGCGATCTTGATTATGCGACATGGAGTGATTTGCAGCAGCGTTTTGAGTGGCGGCCGTTAGCCAGTGGTGAAAAGCTTTTTAGCCAGGGTGACAAATCAGACGGCATGTATATTGTCGTCAATGGTCGCTTAAGGGCAGAAGTAACCGACGATGATGCCAATATCACTGTGCAAGGCGAGATCGGGCCATCTGAGATAGTGGGTGAATATGCACTGCTGACTAACGAACCTAGAAGCGCCTGTGTGTATGCGATCCGCGAGACGAATGTGGTGAGATTAAACCCGGCGAAGTTCGAAGAACTGGTTCAGTCACATCCTGGACTCATGCGCAGGATCGCCCTGTTGCTGATCAAGCGACTGAAGCAGAATAACAATAGCTCGATCGGTAACCCGCCTGTACGCATGACATACACGCTAATACCAACCAGTTCAGCTGTCGATCTAACCCCCTTCGCTGACGAACTGGCGAAGTCGCTTTCCCCTTATGGCGAAACGCTGGTACTAAATGCCGAGCGTTTTGATGAATACTTTGGCGGTGTCAGTGCTGCCGAAAGTCAGCTGGATGCACCCATACAACCGCTCATAGTATCTAAACTCGATGAGTTTGAAGCGGATTACCGTTACCTGATATTCGTCGCTGATGCTGACTATACACCCTGGACCCATCGGGCTGTTGGGCAGGCAGATCGTCTCCTGGTAACCGCCAGAGGCGATGCTGATGCCGCGCTGTCTGACATCGAGAATGCCGTCACTGACTCTGGTCGCAAGATTCGTACCGACCTGGTTCTGATGCACAATGCAGACGTACAGATGCCTTCTGGCACGGCGGCATGGCTCGACCAGCGAAGCATACGAAATCATTACCATGTGCGTGATGCTGAACAATCTCACATCGACAGGATGGCGCGTCGCATGAGTGGTCATGCGATTGCGTTGGTGATGGGCGGAGGTGCCGCAAAAGGCTACGCGGAACTTGGTTTCTACAGGGCCATGCTGGAAACCAAGATTCCTTATGATTATGTCGGCGGCGCCAGCATGGGCGCGATCATGGGAGGACAGATGGCACTGGAAAGCGACTATGAAGAGTTCGAGAAAAATGCACAATGGACCGCTGATATCGGTGTTATCGATAAAACACTTCCACTGGTCGCCATAACGTCATCGAATAATGTCATGAAAATCAATCAACACGGTTGTGGTGAAAATTTAATCGAAGATCTATGGTGTCCGTATTTCTGCGTCTCTACCAGTCTGTCCACCGCATCTGTCAAAGTCCATCAACGTGGCAGTATGTGGCGAGCGATTCGCGCGTCTATGTCCATCCCGGGGATTTTTGTGCCGGTTGTCGAAGACGGCGATGTACTGGTCGATGGTGGAATTATGGATAATTTCCCTGTCGCCGTGATGCAGGAACTTGCTGAAACCAATCGAATCATCGGTGTCGATGTTGTGCCTTATCGTGAGCGGCGACGTGTTTATGATATCGATACCAGCATTTCAGGGTGGCGAGTCTTATTCAATAAGTTGAATCCTTTCAGCAGAAACCTGAAGATACCTTCACTGGTAGAGATCCTGATGCGCACCCTGGAAGTAAATGGCTCCAAAGCCAGTCGTGAACAGGCGTATTTGACTGACCTGCTAATACAGCCAGATACCCGGGGTTACGGCCTTCAGGCCTATGATAAATGGAAGCCGCTTGCACAGTGCGGTTACGAAGCCAGCATAGATAAGTTAGCCGAATGGAAATCGCGACAAATTTTATGAAGCCCAATGGTGTCATAACCGCGTGAACCGCGTGGG
>JBATHJ010000388.1:0-2049 GCA_049666625.1 Gammaproteobacteria bacterium
CTGCAGTACCAGGTCATCGGCAATGACCTGGTTCGACTCGCCGCCACCGAACAAATCCTCGACGGCTGTGTGTTGCGGGGCAATCACGTGCCTGCCAGCCACGAGCCGTGGTCCGCGGTTGAACCCATGGCCCAGTGGTTAAAAGATCATGGTATGAAAGGCATCTTTGCATTTAACGTCGCCTTGTTGCAGACCAACATGGGGCTAAGGTTTCCGGCAATTGAATGCAATCCCCGCTTCAGCGGCACCACCTACCCGACGCTGATTGCTAACAAGCTCAACATTTTTGGCTGGAGCGCGCTCACCATGAAAACCCGGCACCGTTCAATCGCCGATATTGATCTCAAGGATATCGAGTTTGATAAAAAAACCGGTCACGGGGTAGTGCTGGTGAACTGGGGCACCGTGCTGGAAGGTGAAATCGTGGTGCTGCTGGCGGGCACCCAAACGTACCAGGGTGCACTGGCGGTGGAGCTGTTGTCCCGGCTTTGATACTGATATTGCACGTATTCACCGGGTCGGTATAAATTGTGATCGGCCGAATATATCACCGACCTTCCACATTGACGCAGGGCGGCCAGTGGCCGCCCTGCCTTATTAGCTCCTCTGTTTCAAAGTATCGCATTTAATACCCGGGCAGACCCACACCCTGCGGTTGAACCACCCCCTGCCCCCAGGGTCACAACTACTATAAAATCAGTTCATCTCCCGACACGTATACGATACTTATGACACGCTTAAAAATCACTCTCCTGCTTGTAATAACCGCCCTGTTCGCTGCCTGCAGCAGTATCCAGGTCAGCCAGGACTATACCCCGACGGCCGATTTCAGCGCGTTAAAAACCTATCGCTGGAGCGCCGATATCCTGAAAAAGGAAAAAGACACTGAAGGCAATAACCCGCTGCTCAACAGCCGCATCCATAGCGCGATGGACAACAAGCTGGCCGCGATGGGCTACCGCCTGAGTGAGCAGGCAGATGCCGACTTCGTCGTGAGTTACCAGACAGATGTGCGCCAGCGCCTGACATCGGATGGCACCTCGGGGGTATTTTCTGTGGGCTTTGGTAATTTTGGCAACTTTGGTGCCATCGGCATCGGCACCGGCACTTCTATTCGTGACGAAGATGAAGCTGCATTGATGATCGATATTATCGACAGCAAGGACAACAGCCTGTTGTGGCGTGGCGTGAGTACACGTTATGTTTACACCCACAATGATCCCGAGGAACTCACTAAAACCATTAATGCGCATGTTGATGCCATCCTCGCGCAGTTCCCGCCTGGCAAGGACAAGCGCTGAGCTTTGCAAATTCTCGCGCAATTGTCAGCACAGAGATAGCGTAATAACCCGTCCAGGTTCGCGAGCATGTTCTGGCTGTCGCTGCGTAGCCAGGCGGTGATACGATTCACTCGCTGAAAAACAAATATCAACAGCTATACTCAACAGCTATATACAAAAAATACATCCCTCCCGTTTACTCAAGAGCATAAATAATCATGTATAAAATCATTGCAGTGTTGAGCCTTTTGCTGGTGGTATCACCGACCTATGCACAAGGTCTGGATGCAAAGCAGATCTATTTCGGCGGCGGTATCGGACTCAACGATGCTGATTTTGGCGACGATGCTACCGGTTTTCAGTTATTCGCCGGTATACCATTGCCCGTCAAGATGAATAAAGGCACGCTTTCAGCCGAGATAGGCTACATGGATAGCGGCGATTTTGAACAGACTGTGCCTTTTTTCGGTACAGTCACCGCTGACGCCAAAGGCTTCTGGGGCACCGCCGTTGTCAGTTTTCCCCTGCAGGACAACATAGACGTGCTGGGCCGTCTTGGTCTCGATATCGGTGATGATGACGGCCTGATGTTCGGCGCCGGCGTGGGCTTCAAGATTGCTGAGAAAATGGATGTTCGCGTCGAGTACGTCATTCGTGACAACATCGATTCACTCCAGGCCAACCTGGTGATTCGACAATAGTGACTGTGAAAAAAGCCGCCACCTGTAAAGGTGGCGGCTTTTTTTATTGCTCGAGGTATGTGGTATGT
>JBATHJ010000389.1:0-4402 GCA_049666625.1 Gammaproteobacteria bacterium
GTGGCTTTACTTTTGACTTTAAGTCGCTGGATCCCCGCCACAAGCATGCGGGGCTGTCGGTGTTTTGAATGTGGTGCGGGGATGACAGCTCACCCATTTTGTCATTCCGGCGACTAAATCGCATGGAGCGATTTGAACAGCTGTTGTATAGCTGGCCCTAAAGGGCGGAAGGCAGGAAGCCTGGAGTAACGCCGGAATCCAGTGGCTTTGCTTTTGACTTTAAGTCGCTGGATCCCCGCCACAAGCATGCGGGGATGACGGTGTTTTGAATGTGGTGCGGGGATGACGGTGTTGGGATGTGCGGGGATGACGGTGTTGGAATAAGTAATCATTCACTATGGCTGCTTTGTTCCAGTTCTTTTTCCAGTTGCCGTGAGACGGCTTTCGGTGATCCGGTATACCTGCCGACCAGGTTATAGGCGGCGGGTACGATAAACAGGGTGAACAGGGTGCCGGCGATTACACCGAACAAGATCACCACGCCCAGCACATAACGGGTTTCGGTGCCGGCACCGGTTGAGATCAGCAGCGGGATGGAACCGGCTGCGGTGGTAATGCCGGTCATAACGATTGGACGGAAACGGGTATCGGCCGCTTCGATCAGGGCCTGACTGAATTCACGTCCCTGGTCACGCAGCTGGTTGGCAAATTCGACAATCAGGATGCCGTTTTTTGCTGACAGACCGACCAGCATGATGAGGCCGATCTGACTGTAAAGGTTGAGCGACTGCCCGGTGATATATAAACCCAGCAGGGCGCCGGTCATCGCCAGCGGTACGGTTAACATGATGATGAAGGGGTGTATCCAGCTTTCAAACTGTGCGGCCAGCACCAGGAACACCACCATGATGCCCAGCATGAATATGAACATTAATGACTCACCGGCAAACTTGAAGTCACGCGACTGGCCCCGGTAGTCAATGATGACCTCGCTGGGCAGGTGTTCTTTTACCAGTGCCTCGAGATGCGAGAGCGCGTCACCCAGGGCATAACCATCGACAAGGTTGGCTTCGAGGGTGATGGAGCGTACTCGGTTGTAGCGGTTGAGTTTGACCGAATCCGCAAATTCGACCAGGCTGACGAGGTTGGATAAGGGGATCAGCCGGCCGCTGCGTTCCGAGCGCACGTAGATGTTCTGTATATCGGTGGGTGTGCTTTGTGCTTTACGCTCACCTTCGAGCAGGATGTCATATTCCTGGCCGTCGTCAATGTAGGTGGTTACCTGGCGTGAACCGAGCATGGTCTCGAGGGTGCGGCCGATATTGCGCACGCTGACACCCAGTTCGGCAGCACGGTCATAATCGATGACGACCTGCATCTGCGGCTTGGTTTCCTTGTAGTCATAATCCAGACCGGTGAAGCCGGGGTTGTTCTGGTTGATTTTTGCCAGCAGGATATCGCGCCACTCGGCGAGCTCTGCATAGGTGCCGCCGCCGATAACAAACTGTACCGGTTTCTGAATGCGTGCACCGAAACCCTGGCGCATCACCGGAAAGGCTTTTACCCCGGGCAGATCGCCGAGTGTTGCGCGGACTTCATTCATAATGTCCCAGGCTGAACGGCGTACATCCCATTCATTCAACACCACGATCATGATGCCGCTGTTGAAAATGGCCACGTTGCCGAAACTGCGCGGCGCCCTCACCAGCAGTCGTGTGACTTCACCCGATTCCACCAGTGGCATCAGGCGTGCTTCGGCTTCGTCCATGTACTTTTTCATGTAGTCATAAGTAGCACCTTCGGGCCCGTCGACGATGACGTAAAATGCACCACGGTCTTCTTTCGGTGTGTACTCATCGGGTATGTGCGTTAGCAGCCAGTAAGCAGCGCCACCCATGCCGATAAAAATCAGCACGATAATCCACGTGTGTTTCAGCGCACCGGCAAGCACCTTGTGATAGCCACGTTGTAACCGGCTGAAACCGTTATCAACGAATTTAGTCGCGAAATTTTCCTTGTCATTCGGCTGCAACACTTTGGAGGCCAGCATGGGTGATAATGACAGCGCAACAAAACTGGAAAAAACCACGGCGGCAGCAATGGTGATGGCAAACTCGGAGAACAGGCGGCCGACGTCACCCTGCAAAAATGCGATGGGTACAAACACCGAAATCAGTACCACGGTGGTGGCGATGACCGCGAACGCAACCTGGCGTGTGCCGCGAAATGCTGCGACCAGGGCTGATTCACCGTATTTATGCATGCGCCGGTGGATGTTTTCCAGCACCACGATGGCATCGTCGACCACCAGGCCGATGGCCAGTACCAGCGCCAGCAAGGTCAGCATGTTGATCGAGTAATCCAGCATCAGTAACACCAGCGAGGTTGCAATCAGTGAGATCGGCACAGTCACTGCCGGCACCAGGGTCGCGCGCAGGCTACCAAGAAACAGGTAGATAACCGTTACCACCATGAAGATTGCAATGCCCAGTGTCTTGTAGACTTCCGAGATCGCGCCTTCGATAAACACCGAGCTATCAAAACTCTGATCAATCACCATGCCGGTGGGCAGCGTAGGGTTCAGGCGAACCATTTCAGCCCTGGCTTTACGGGCAACCTCCAGGGTATTGGCGGTCGACTGTTTGATAATGCCAATTCCCACCATGGGAACGCCATTACCGCGAAAGAACAGCCGGTCTTCTTCGGCGCTGCGTTCGACACGCGCGATATCACCGAGACGAATGAGGTGTTCATCACCACCCCTGGCGATGACCAGCTGTGAAAACTCCTGCGCGGTACGAAACGTGCGCTTGATGCGCACGGTATACTGCCGGTCTTTTGAATCGATGCTGCCGGCGGGTAGTTCGACATTCTCGCTGCGCAGGGCATTCTCGACATCGGCAACGGTGATGCCGCGTGCCGCCAGCTTGTTGCGATCGAGCCAGACACGCATGGCATAGGACTGCTGGCCACCGATGCGCACACGGGCGACGCCATCGAGCACCGAGAAACGATCCAGCAGGTAGCGTTCAGCATAATCCGTCAACGCCGGCACGGTGAGGCGATCGCTGGACAGGTTTAGCCACATGATGACGTCATCATCACTGCTGGCTTTTTGTATATTCGGCGGTTCGGCTTCTGCCGGCAGGCTGTCGAGCACACCGGAAACGCGGTCGCGGATATCATTGGCCGCGGCATCGACATCACGATCGACATCGAATTCGACAGAGATTTGTGAACGTCCGTCTTCACTGCTGGACTCGATAAAGCGCATGCCTTCGATACCGGCGATACGGTCTTCGATAACGCGGGTAATACGACTTTCGACGACATCTGCCGAAGCACCGGGGTACACCGTATCAATCGATACCACGGGCGGGTCGATATTGGGGAATTCGCGTAATGGCAGGCGGTCGAATGCAACCAGGCCAAATGCGACCAGCAAGATGGATACTACCGCCGCCAGTACCGGGCGTTTGACCGAGATATCAGAGAGGATCAAGGTTGCACGTCCTTGTTATTCTGCACCGTGTTCTTCTGCTGTTTAATGATGGTTGTTATATCAATGCTGCCATCATCAACCGCCATCACATCGAGAACATCACCCGGGGATAATTTATTGTTACCGTGGGTGACCACCTGGTCGCCTTCGTTTAAACCATTGAGAATTTCAACATAACCCTGCAGTCGCAGACCGATCTTGACCTGCTTTTTCTCGACCGTATCCTTGCCGTCTTTTTCGACGCGTAGCATGACATATTGCTCATCTGCCAGTGGCAGTAGTGATGCTTCCGGCGCCAGCAGCGCCTGACGGGTATTACGCAGCAGGTCCACTTCCATCAGGATGCCGGGAATAATACTGCCATCGGGATTGGGCAACAGGGCGCGCACCTGGATGGAGCGCGTTACCGGGTCTACACGGCTATTGATGCTTTTCACTTCACCCATGAATTCTTTATTGCCGAGTGCGGACGCACGTGCCCTGATTTTCAAACCGGGTTTGAGGTCGGTGAGAAATACCGAAGGTACAGTGAAGTCGAGTTTGATCTGGCGGGTATCGTCGAGGGTGGCGATGAGGTCACCGGTTTCGACCAGGGCGCCGACGCTGATGTCGCGCAGACCCACGATACCGTCAAACGGGGCGCGGATTACGCGGTCACTGATGCGGGTATTGATGGCGGTAATATTGGCATCAGCCTGTTCCAGTTCAAAACGTGTGCGATCGATTTCATCCTGTGAGGTTAGCTTGCGCTCCTGGAGTTCACGCAATCGCTTCAGTGCAAGTTTACGTTCACCTTGCACCGCCTGCGCACGTTTGAGATCGGCCTTTTCTTCAGACTGCTCGAGTACGGCAAGTATTGCACCGGCCTCGACCTGCTGACCATCCTCGAAGTCGACACGCGTAATCTTTTCGGTAACGTTGCTGGTTATATTGACAGATTCAATCGCACGCGCGGTACCC
>JBATHJ010000390.1:0-6172 GCA_049666625.1 Gammaproteobacteria bacterium
ACACCGGCCGCAGCCCCGACATATTCAAAAACGCACTGGTCATCCCGGGGCTGAGTTTTTACTGGTTATCTGAGAAGTAACAAGAAAAGATTAAACATTAAATATCCACGGATGAACGCAGATTAACGCAGATAAAAGCTAAAATATAAATGTTATTTAGTATGCGCTATTCCAGGGCCTGGCTTGATTTGAACAAGCAGTAACACTTAATTATTATCTGTGTTCATCTGCGTTCATCCGTGGATAATTAATCTTTCACAAAAAACTATACTCACCCTTCTCCAGGAACGCACGCTCTTCGTCCGTGGTTTGTCTGCCGAGGATTTCGTTTAGCTCGGGGAAGCGGCCGAAGAGTTCGATGACATGATGATGTCGTTTGGCGTATTCAAGATTTGATTCAAACATTTGTCGGTGCGGCGCGGGCACGTCTTCGACCAGGCCTTCGAATGCTGCCACACTGTAGTCCTGGCGCTCAATATTTTCTGCATGCTCCAGCGGCAGGTAAAAGAACACGCGCTCGACCGGGTGCAGTAATTTATCATCGCCGACTGCGATGCCATCAAGGCAAATGGTTTGCGCAGTTTCATCCTGCGCAAAAGCTTCGGCCTGCCCGCGATGGATATGGCGTGAAAACTGGTCGAGCAGAATGATTAATGCCAGCCGGCCGCGCGGACTTTCTGTCCAGCTCTCCAGCTGCCCGTTAATTGCACGGTCATACAAACCGCCAAACCGGGTAAATATTTCACGGTCGTAGGCTGAACCGTTTTTGAACCACATATCGGCTTTTGCAGGATCACTGGAATACGCGTCCGGAAACCCGCCAAACCAGAACTCCAGCACCTGTTCGATATGTTTATTCATGTCGCCATATTGCCACAGAGGGCACAGAGGGCACAGAGGGCACAGAGAACGCAGAGTTAAAAGATAAAAAGTAGTCCGCGAACAATGCAAATAACGCGAATGTAAAACAATAGAACTGTCATTCTGATGCCTGTTTTTCAGGCAGAATAATCTGAAGCCACCGAGGGTCAGGATCCTTCGCAAAAAGCGACTCAGGATGACAGCCCTCACGATTTATTCTATATTTGCGTCCTTCGCGTTTTTCGCGGACAGTAATTGTCCTGATCTTATATCTCTGTGTTCTCTGTGACCTCTGTGGCCAAAGCATTAAATCCGGAACAGAACCTTAAACTGGAAGCAGTTGATGTTATCGCGTACTACGTACTCGGTACGCAACGCTGTTTGCGAATTAAAATTGTAGCCCATGCCGGCACCCACCATCAGGCCGTCATCGTCGCCCAGGTCTACACCCACGCGCACCAGTGCATTGACCCTGTTACTGACCGGCACGCTTTCGACCATTGCCAGCCATACGCCCTGTGCATCGTTGTTGTTATTACCAAATATATTGTTATTGTTGTTGAAATTGCCGCTGTCCATGTAGCCAATCTCAACCGCGGAGGAAATATCGCCGTTCAATTTTGCATTAAACTGGTAGCCGCCAAGCACCTGGATGCCGGTCGCATTGCCAAAGCCAAAGGTATTGAAATTCACACCGCCACCGATATACAGATTATTGCGTCGGTACTCTTCTGCGAAAGTAATGTTAGACGCCGCCGCGAGTAGTACGGTGGCCGTCAGTGCAGCCACCTGCTTGTGGTTTAAAATCATTTGAATTCTCCTGGGAATTATTAACAGGCCGGGGCCCGGTATTTATATGCTGCTCGCATAGACCCGCCGCGCCCGACATAGTTCGCCCGCCGCAATCAGCCAATAACCACACTGTCATTCCGCATTTGTATAGTTGCCCGGAGTCTGTTATTTATACGCACCTTTAATCAACATACCGGACCCCCTGGAAAGCACTGACTATGGCGAAACAGAATCGACTCCACCGCAGCGAGCTGGCCGTCCCCGGCAGCAGCCTGAAAATGATAGAAAAAGCACCGACTTGCGGTGCTGATGCCGTGTTTATCGACCTCGAAGACGCGGTCGCCCCGGACGACAAGGACCAGGCGCGTAAAAACGCGATCCAAGCCCTGAACGACCTCGACTGGTCGAATTGCACGATATCCGTACGCATCAACGGCCTCGACACCCCGTGGTGCTATCGCGACATTATCGAAGTCATGGAACAGGCCGGCGACAAAATCGACACGATTCTTGTCCCCAAGGTGGGCACGCCCTCGGAGCTGGAATTTGTCGCCACGCTGATGAGCCAGGTGGAAATGGCGCGCGGCTTTGCGCCGGTAAGCCTGACCGCGCTGATCGAAACCGCGATGGGCATGGCGAATGTCGAAGCCGTGGCCCAGTCCTGCCCCGACCGGCTGGAAGCGCTGCACTTCGGCGTCGCCGATTACGCCGCCTCGACCCAGGCGCGCACCACCAATATGGGCGGCGCCAACCCGGCCTACACCTTATTAACCCACCCCAATGAACACGGCGTGCGCGAAGCCCACTGGGGCGACCAGTGGCATTTTGCAATGTCGCGCCTGGTGGTGGCCTGCCGCGCCTACGGCCTGCGCCCGATCGACGGCCCGTTCGGTGATATCGCGGATAAAGAAGGCTATTTGTCAGTCGCGCGCTCGGATTCCGCGCTCGGTTTTGAAGGCAAGTGGGCGATCCACCCCAGCCAGATTGCGCTCGCCAACGAGGTGTTCTCACCCGCAACTGAAGAAGTCGAAACCGCGCGTAATATCCTGGCAGCGATGAAACAGGCCGCTGCCGAAGGCAAGGGTGCGGTTTCACTCAATGGCAAAATGATCGATGCCGCTTCGATTCGCCAGGCCGAAGTGCTGGTGAATAAAGCCGACCAGATCGCGGCCAGCGCCTGACACTTATATAAATGAATACACGCAGGAGGGAATTATGAATATTCACGAACACCAGACCAAAGAGCTGCTGCGCAGTTATAACGTGCCGGTGCCCGCAGGCCGTGTCGCTGACTCGGATGCCGGTGCCGGCATTATCGCCGAAGAGATTGGCGGCGATCGCTGGGTGGTCAAGGCCCAGATCCACGCCGGTGGCCGCGGCAAGGGCGGCGGCGTCAAAGTCGCAAATTCGATTGAAGAAGTCCGCCAGTTCGCCGACCAGATTATCGGCTCGCAGCTGGTCACGCCCCAGACCGGGCCCGAGGGCAAACTGGTGCAGCGCGTGCTGATCGAAGCCGCGCAGGACATCGTGCAGGAGCTGTACCTCGGCCTGGTCATCGACCGTATTCGCCAGCGCATCACCCTGATTGCTTCGGCCAGTGGCGGCATGGATATCGAAGAAGTCGCGCGTACCAGCCCGGATAAAGTCATTCGCGAAGCGATTGACCCGGCAATCGGCCTGCCCGAATTTCAGTGCCGCAAAATTGCCGCGCGCATCGGTCTTACCGGGCCCTTGATGCCGCAGGCGGTAAAACTGATGCAGTCTTTGTACCGCTGCTTTCGCGACAAGAAAGCCCTCATGGCCGAGATCAACCCGCTGGCAATCGTGGCTGACAACAAACTGATGGCGCTGGACGCAAAAATGAATTTTGACGGCAACGCGGTACACAACTTTCCCGACATTACCGCGTATCGCGATTTCGACGAAGAAGATCCGAAAGAAGTCGAGGCGTCCGGCCACGGCCTGAATTACATCGCGCTCGACGGCAATGTCGGTTGCATTGTGAACGGCGCCGGCCTCGCCATGGCGACCATGGATGCAATCAGCCTGCACGGCGGCACGCCGGCAAATTTTCTCGATGTTGGCGGCGGCGCCTCGCCGGAAAAAATCGCCAATGCATTTCGCATCGTGCTGAAAGATCCTAACGTAAAAGCCATCCTGTTGAATATTTTTGCCGGCATCAACCGTTGCGACTGGGTCGCCACCGGCGTGGTACAGGCAATGCAGGAACAGGACATTAAAGTACCCGTAATCGTGCGCCTGTCAGGCACTAACTTTGAAGCCGGGCAAAAAATCCTCGCCGAATCCGGCCTGCGTTTTATTAACGCGGTCGACCTCGACGATGCCGCGCGCAAGGCCGTGACTGCAGTTACCAAAGTGGAGGCGGTAGCATGAGTATTTTCATAAACAAAAACTCGCGCGTGATTTACCAGGGGTTTACCGGCCAGCATGCTACGTTTCATGCTGAAGAAGCGATTCGTACCGGCACCAATGTTGTCGGCGGCGTCACCCCCGGCAAAGGCGGCCAGAAACATCTCGATCTCCCTGTATTTGAAACCGTGTCGGACGCGGTGCGTGAAACCGGCGCCGATGTTTCAGGTATTTTTGTACCACCGCAGTACGCGGCCGATGCCATTCTCGAAGCGATTGAAGCCGGCATCAAAATGATCGTGGTGATTGCCGACGGTATCCCGGTGCAGGACATGGTGCGCGTCAAGCGTTATCTCATCGGTCACGATGCCATGATCTTCGGGCCGAACACCGCGGGTGTGATTACCCCGGGTGAATGCAAGGTCGGCATTATGCCGGCCAATATATATTCGCCGGGACGCATCGGCGTGGTCTCGCGTTCGGGCACGCTAAATTATGAAGCCGTGGCGCAAATGACCGACCTCGGTTACGGCCAGTCGACCAGTGTCGGTATAGGCGGTGATCCAATCAACGGCGCCAACTTTGTCGATGTGCTCAAGGCCTTCAATGAAGACGAAGACACCGACGCCGTCGTACTGATCGGTGAAATCGGCGGCCAGCAGGAAGTCGATGCCGCGCGCTGGGCGAGTGAGAACATGAACAAGCCGGTGATCGGTTTTATCGCCGGGGTGTCAGCACCGCCCGGTCGTCGCATGGGCCATGCCGGCGCGATTATCTCGGCGCAGTCCGATACCGCGATCGCTAAAATGGATGCAATGGAAGCACTCGGTGTTCATGTCGTGCGCAACCCGGCGGATATCGGCGCCACGGTAAAACGCACGCTGCACAGTTAGTCACCACGATGGCGCGACTTGTTATTCTTATCGCCGCGCTCGCAGTGGCGCTGCTGCTCTGGTACAACATCAGTCGCAGCAGCGGCGAGCAACGCAAGAAAATGATTTTCTGGACGCTGTTCAGCATCATTGTCGGCACGCTGCTGGTGCTCACCGCCACCGGCAGGCTACACTGGCTAACTGCAGTAATCGCCAGCGCAGTCGCAATGATTCCGCGCCTGCTGGGTTATTTAAGATACCTGCCACTCGTTAGTCGACTCTACCAGCAAACGAAAACCGGCAAGCAGTCAAAACAACAGCCACCTCCCCCACCGCGCAGCGGCGCCATGACCAAAAAGGATGCGCTGGATATTCTCGGCCTTAAACCCGGCGCGACGCGCGAAGAAATTCTGAGTGCGCACAAACGCATGATTCAAAAAGTTCACCCTGACCGCGGTGGTTCGGACGCGCTGGCGGCGCAAATTAACAAGGCGAAGGATGTTTTGCTGGGGTGACCTGGATGCAGATGTGAGTATTACAGCTACAAAGAAATAAGGCGCCATCCAGTTCCATCACACACCTCTGGGTTATTCCACCCGCGACAACTGGCATAATCGCAAGCGCATTCAGAATCAGTTAAAATATCCACCACCGAGATCGGCCCGTAGCTAGCGTGCCAGCATTACACACAATACAGCGGAGGCCCTATGCCACTTAGCGATGAAAAAAAACACGAAACCCGCGACCGTCTGAATCGTGACTCGGATTTTCGTGATGTGTTTTTAACCGAAGCACGCAATATGTATATGAAAGCACTGGAATTCAATCCCGGGCTTGAACAGGCGATCAATACTTTCGAACAGATTATGGGCGCCGATCCCGGCAGTTATGAATTTAACGAAGGTGAGGATGATGAAATTGATATATTCGAAAAAATTCTCGACGCCAGCGACAACCAGAACCTGCTCGATGAAAAAAATGCGAGCACGATAAACTAACACCAGGTGAGTGCGATGAAAAAAATATTGATTGCAGCAAGCGGATTGTTTCTTGTCAGCGGCTGCCTGCAGGCGGAAGACCCGAAGAACATTGCCCAGCAATACTGGCAGGCGATGCAGGCGGGTGACATGACAACCGCGCGCACACTGGTGTCAAACGATACCCAGGCAGCGTTTGATGAATACGCAAACCTGCCAGCCGAACGTAAAATACCCCTCAATGCAGTCGCGCTGACTGACAGCCGTACCGTGGTGACAACCATCGTCAACTCGGGCAAT
>JBATHJ010000391.1:0-6306 GCA_049666625.1 Gammaproteobacteria bacterium
AAACACGGGTTGCTCGCGACCATGAACAGGCCGGCAACCAGCTGCGGGTAATCGCTTGCCAGTTTCAGCACCGCCAGCCCGCCCAGCGACCAGCCGACCCAGAGTGCCGGGCGTTGCGTGACCGCCGACAACAGGCGGGTGTAATCATCGAGGCTTTGTGCATCAACCTGGGCCAGGCCGCCATGACCGGGCAGATCGACGCAAATTACATCGAGCCAGTCTGGCAGTTCCGCCAGCAATGGCTGCCACACGGCACTGTTCATGGCCCAGCCGTGTACCATCACACAGGTGATTTTTTGCTTCATCGCAGGCGCCATTCGCAAGCCGGCTGTTGTAAGCTTGCGATCTGTTCAATTCTCGCCAGGTAGATCTGTTTCAGCATGACTCTGGATCCTGTATTTCTGCTTTACGCACTCGGCGGTTATCTCGTCGGTTCGATCTCAACTGCAATCATCACCTGTAAGCTCATGGCGCTGCCCGATCCGCGCGCAGTCGGTTCGAACAATCCCGGGGCGACAAACGTGTTGCGCCACGGCGGAAAAAAGGCCGCCATTATTACGCTTTTGGGCGACATGTTAAAAGGCCTGTTGCCGGTATTAGTTGCCGGCTGGCTCAGTCACCAGCCGATTGCGATTGCGCTCACCGGCCTGGGTGCATTTCTCGGTCATCTCTACCCGGTATTTTTTGGTTTCAAAGGTGGCAAGGGCGTGGCGACATTTTATGGCGCGCTGCTCGGGTTTAACTGGCTCGCCGGGCTGGCGGCACTGGCAGTGTGGCTGCTGATGGCATTTATATTCCGCTATTCGTCGCTATCGGCGCTGGTGTCGGCGGCGAGTTCACCGCTGCTGTTATGGCAGTTCAGTCACAACACGGCATTGCTGGCAAGCTGCAGCGTGATGGCAGTCATGCTGATCTGGCGCCACCGCAGTAATATGCGCAACCTGGTCGCCGGGCGCGAAAACAAAATCGGTACTAAAAAAACCGAAAAGGATTAATACTCAGGCAGTGGACGTCATCGGTGGCTGGAGTTCATCCATCGGCCAGCGGGCGCGCGCAGCAATCGACAACGGCTGGCGCTCACCCGCCAGCAGGCGCAGGCAACCCACGTGCGCGATCATCGCACCGTTATCAGTGCAAAACTCTACGCGTGGATAAAACAGTTCAGCGCCGTGTTTCGCGACCATTTTGCCGAGTTTTTCACGCAGGCGCTGATTCGCACCCACACCTCCCGCGATTACCAGCCGGTTGCAACCGGTTTCGCGCAAGGCGCGTTCGCTCTTGATCACCAGGGTATCGACGACTGCATCTTCAAATGCATACGCCACATCGGCCAGCTGCCGGGCGTGATCACTGGCCGCCGGGTTGAGCCCCTGCAAGGTGGTGAGGGCAAATGTTTTGAGCCCACTGAAACTGAAATCCAGCCCCGGCCGGTCCGTCATCGGGCGTGGAAACCGGTAAGCGCCGGCCTCCCCCGTCGTCGCCAGTTTCGCCAGTGCCGGGCCGCCGGGATAGCCCAGCCCCATCAGCTTGGCGGTTTTATCAAACGCCTCGCCGGCGGCATCATCCAGGCTCTGGCCGAGAATCTCATATCGGCCAATGCCTTCGACCTGCGCCAGCAGGGTGTGCCCGCCCGACACCAGCAGGGCAATAAAGGGAAATTCCGGCGGGCTGGATTCCAGCATGGGTGCCAGTAAATGGCCTTCCATGTGATGCACTTCCAGTGCCGGTATACCCAGCGACCAGGCCAGGCTGCGACCCAGTGATGCGCCCGACATCAACGCCCCGATCAGCCCCGGGCCGGCAGTATAGGCAATGCCACCCAGCTGTTTTTGCTGGATTTCGGCCTTTGCGAGCGCCTGCCTGATCAGCGGCGATAAATAGCGAATATGATCGCGCGAGGCCAGTTCCGGCACCACCCCGCCGTACTCGGCGTGGAGCGCGACCTGGCTGTGCAGCACGTGTGACAGCAGGCCGCGCTCGCTGTGGTAAATCGCGATACCGGTTTCATCACAGGAGGTTTCAATACCCAGAACAATCATGATTTTTCAGTTTTACCCCGCTTTTTCGATGGCAGATGTCAAAAATGCGAATTTCGGGTTTTGGCTTTTAAAAATAATGCGATATACTACGTCGTTTACCGCAGCTGTATGCGGATTTTTTGTGCCCGATTGTTATGACGCCCGATTGTTATGACGTCTGGTTTTGGGTTTTTGAATACCATCAAGATTATTATTTGGAATTTTTATGCCAGCAGTCAGAGTTAAAGAAAACGAGCCTTTTGACGTTGCCCTGCGCCGCTTCAAGCGCTCCTGCGAAAAAGCCGGTGTTTTGACCGAAGTGCGTCGCCGTGAAGCTTACGAAAAGCCCACCACCGAACGCAAGCGCAAAGCCGCCGCCGCAGTCAAGCGTCACCTGAAGAAGCTGTCGAAAGACCGCGGTCGTTTCGCCCGCTCTCCTCACCAGCGTAGACGTTAATCCCGCCCATGAGCAGCGCCCTGAAAACCCAGATCCAGGACGCCATGAAAGCGGCGATGAAAGCCGGCGACAAGCCCCGGCTGGCAGTCGTGCGCCTGATGCTGGCTGCGATCAAACAGGTCGAGGTTGACGAACGCATCGAGCTGGATGATACCCGCGTCACCACGATTCTTGACAAAATGGTCAAGCAGCGCCGCGAATCTATCGCCCAGTACGCCCCCGCCGGTCGCGATGACCTGGTTGCCCAGGAACAGTCCGAAATCGATATCATCCAGACGTTCCTGCCACAGGCCCTCAGCACAGACGAAATCGAAGCCATAATTAATGATGCCATAAGCAGCACCGGCGCCAGTTCGATCAAGGACATGGGCAAGGTGATGGGCATTATTCGCCCCCAGCTGGTGGGCCGCGCCGATATGGGTGACGTCAGCAGCATTATCAAATCCCGACTCAACGCAGGTTGAGATGTCCGCCAGTCCCACGCTGAAAAATGACCGCCTGATTCGCGCCCTGTTGCGCCAGCCGGTGGACCAGACACCAGTGTGGATCATGCGCCAGGCCGGACGATACCTGCCCGAATACCGCGCAATACGCGAACAGGCCGGCGACTTCATGACCCTGTGCAGCACCCCTGACCTGGCCTGCGAAGTCACATTGCAACCACTACGGCGCTTTGCGCTCGATGCTGCTATCCTGTTTTCCGATATTCTGACCATTCCCGATGCCATGGGTCTTGGCCTGTATTTCGAGGAAGGTGAAGGCCCCAAATTCAAAACCCGGCTCAACAATGGCGCTGATATTGCGCGCCTGTCTGTGCCCGACCCGGAAGATGATCTCGGTTACGTGATGGACGCCGTGCGCCTGATTCGGCGCGAGCTCAATGGTGATGTGCCATTGATCGGTTTCGCCGGCAGCCCGTGGACGCTGGCGACCTACATGGTGGAAGGCGGCAGCAGCAAAACATTTTCGCGGGTCAAAGCCCTGTTGTTCGAAGATCCCGCGGCCGCACACCAGTTAATGAATGTACTTGCCGACTCGGTCGCACAGTATCTAAATGCACAGATTGAAGCTGGCGCGCAGGCGGTGATGGTGTTCGACAGCTGGGGCGGCGCACTCAGCACTGCACATTATAGAGAGTACTCGCTGGCCTCGATGCAACGCATTGTCGATCAGCTGATCCGGGAAAAGGACGGCCATACCATACCGGTGACCTTGTTTACCAAGGGTGGCGGACTCTGGCTGGAAGATATCGCCGCCACCGGCTGCAACGCGGTCGGACTGGACTGGGGCGTGGAAATCAGCGAAGCGCGCAGGCGTATTGGTGACCGTGTTGCGCTGCAGGGGAATATGGACCCCGCGGTAATGGCGACATCAGCCAGTACCGTGTGTGCTGAAGCCGAGCGCATTTTGAAATCGTTCGGCCATGGCGACGGCCATGTATTCAACCTCGGCCATGGCATCACGCCTGATATCAAACCTGAGAACGTTGAAGCCCTGGTGAACCATGTCCACGAAAACAGCCGCCAGTACCACGCTTAATACTGGCTCGCGGCAGCCTTAAAATAACTGTTCAGGTATCGGCGTTTCACTGCCACCCTCTGGCAATCTGCCCCCGGGCACGGCACTGCCCATTTCAGGCGCTTCTTCAGTGCGGAATATTTCGAACACGGTATTGGTATCGATGTCGGTGGCCGCCTCCCCGGTGTCAGCGTTTATTTTGACATTGACCAGACCGTCGGGGCGTTGCAGCGGCCTATCAGGCACACCGCTAAGGGCGTCGCGCATAAATTCAATCCATATAGGCAAGGCTGCACGTGAGCCGGTTTCTCTATTGCCCAGCGGCTTGAGCTGATCAAATCCCACCCAGGCGATAGCGACCAGGTCCTGGTTGAAGCCATTGAACCATGCATCACGCTGATCATTGGTGGTACCGGTTTTGCCTGCAAGGTCCTGGCGTCCGAGTTGCATCGCGCGTACACCGGTGCCGCGTTTAACCACATCCTGCAACATCGAATTCATCAGGTAGACCAGCCTGGGTTCGAGCGTTTGCTCGGCCTGCTTGGGCAGTTTGCCCAGGCTTTCTTCATCTTCATCCACCAGCTGCGGCAATACTTTACGCTGGGCAAGCACACATCCAACACAGGCCACTGCCGGATCAGCCTCAAATAAAGGCGAGCCGTCAGCATCTTCAATCCGTTGAATAAAATACGGCTTGATGAGATAACCACCGTTTGCAAAAACGGAGAAAGCACGCGCCAGCTCAACCGGGCTGACTTCACAGCTCCCGAGTGCAAGCGAAAGATCGTGCGGCAGATCATTCTCCTGAAATCCGAAGTTTCTGGCGAATTTAACAGCATGCGAAATTCCGACCGAGCGCAGCAGGCGAATCGAAACCAGGTTACGTGATTTCACCAGTGCTTCGCGCAGGCGAGTCGGTCCGTAGAACTTGCCGCTATAGTTTTCCGGACGCCACGATGCCTCCAGTGCTGCGTCTTCGAACACGACCGGTGCATCATTGATCAGGCTGGCAGCGTTATAGCCTTTGGCCAGCGCAGATGAGTAGATCACCGGCTTGAAGCTGGAACCGGCCTGGCGTTTTGCCTGCACAGCGCGGTTAAACTTGCTGTGTGAAAAATCAAAGCCACCGGTAAGTGCGCGTATCGCACCGTCGTTGGGTGACACCGAGACCAGCGCGCCCTGCGCTTCTGGCACCTGGCCCAGCGTCCAGACACCCTGCTTGTCCTGCGAGACCCAGACAACATCACCGCGCTTGATTATTTCTGCCACGGATTTCGGCTCGGGGCCCTTGCGGTTAAGGCTGACATAGGGCGATGCCCAGCTGAGCCCGGCCCATTCCAGGCGGATGGATTCACCCGTCTTTAACAATACCTCAGCGCCTGGCTCAAGTTTTGCTGCCTCATCGCGCTGCTGGATACTGACGACCAGCGCAGGCATGAATCGCCCGTAGTCGCGGTCATTTTCGAGCAATGCCGGCAGTTCCAGCATTTCAGTTTCGCTGAGTGCAGCAAGGTCAATATGACGAATCACACCGCGGTAACCGTGGCGTTGATCATATTCCACCAGCCCGTTCCACAGGCTGTCATTTGCTGCCCGCTGCAGCCTGTCCTCTACCGTGGTGTAAACCCTGAGACCGCGGTTATAGGCCTCATCGCCAAACTGGTTCACAATCTCGGCGCGAACCATCTCGTTTATATAAGGTGCCTGCACATCTATCTGGCTGTGGTGCCTTTCTGCAGTGACCGGTTCCTGGCTGGTTTGTTCATACGCACCTTCAGAAATATAATTTAGATGTCGCATGCGTGCTAACACGTAATTTCGCCGTATCAGCGCACGCTCCGGATTCACAATGGGATTATAGGTTGAAGGCGCTTTCGGCAGTCCGGCCACCATGGCGATTTCCGCCAGGCTGAGCTGCTCCAGGTCTTTGCCGTAATATACCTGCGCAGCTGCAGCAACACCGTAGGCACGGTTGCCCAGGTAGATCTTGTTGAGATAAAGCTCAAGAATTTTTTGCTTGCTGAGCTCACGCTCAATTTTCAGTGCAAGAAATATTTCGTTTACTTTTCTTAGATAGGTCTTTTCACTGCTAAGGTAAAAGTTTCGCGCCAGCTGCATGGTAATGGTGCTGCCACCCTGCCCGCGCTCACCGGTTTTGATTAAATTAAATACCGCGCGCAGTATGCCCTGGTAATCAACACCCGGATGTTCAAAAAAACGGTCATCCTCGGCAGAAAGAAAAGCCTGGCGCATGAGCAGGGGGACTTCTTCGAGTGTTTTTGGTGAACGACGTTTCTCGCCAAATTCACCCAA
>JBATHJ010000392.1:0-3474 GCA_049666625.1 Gammaproteobacteria bacterium
GCTTACGACCAGGCTGAGAAAGTGAAACGCACTACCTGGCACGAAATGCTTTATCGCTGATACCGCCAGATATAGCAGACGCAACGCCATTTATAGACGAGCCACGCTTTGTAGCCACCAGGAGACAACACCATGACGCTTGCTTCATTCCTGTTTTTCACCTGCCTGGTGGCGGCACTGACTTACTGGCTGACGCGCAAGGACGATCATGCAACCAGCAAAGGCTATTTTCTCGGTGGCAGAAGCCTGACCTGGCCGCTGATCGCCGGGTCATTGCTGTTGACCAATCTGTCTACCGAGCAAATGGTCGGCCTCAATGGCGCTGCCTATACGCATGGCTTTGCTGTCATGGTATGGGAGGTGGTGGCTGTGATTGCACTGGTGTGCATGGCGCTGTTTTTTTTGCCGCGTTTTCTTCGCAGTGGCGTATCGACTGTTCCGGAATATCTCGAGATACGCTTTGATCATCAAACCCAGGTCATTACCAACCTGATATTTCTGATTGCCTACGCAGTCATCCTGCTGCCTATTATTTTATATACAGGTGCGACCGGGCTTATCGGCATTCTTGATGTGCAATCAATCCTGGGGCTGGAATCACACCGCCAGACATTATGGATTATCGTCTGGGCAGTGGGCATTATCGGATCAATGTATGCCTTGTTTGGCGGTCTTCGTACTGTTGCTGTCTCCGATACAATCAATGGCATTGGTTTGCTGTTCGGTGGCCTGATGATTGTCTGGTTTGGACTCAATGCACTCGGCGATGGCGATCTACTCGCCGGCATTGATGCGCTTTCGGCAGGGAATCCGGGGCGTTTTAATTCTATCGGCGATACTGATAGCGGGGTTCCGTTCGGCACGGTGTTCTCAGGAATATTGCTGCTCAACATGTTTTACTGGACCACCAACCAGCAAATCATCCAGCGCACCTTTGGCGCAAGTTCGCTGGCTGAAGGTCAAAAAGGTGTGCTGGCAACCGGGCTGCTGAAACTCATCGGTCCGCTTTACCTGGTTATTCCCGGACTCATTGCGTATGCCATGTTCAGTGATGAAAACATTGCTGCTGACCTGTCTTACGGCAGGCTGGTCAACCATGTCCTGCCCACGGCATTTGCCGGTTTTTTTGCGGCAGTGATGATGGGCGCTATCCTGTCGAGTTATAACTCGGCCCTGAACAGTACCTGCACACTGTTCAGCCTGGGTTTGTACCAGAAGCTCATTAATAAAAATGCGAGCAATCAACAACTGGTGCGCTCGGGTAAAATTTTCGGCTGGATAATGGCGCTGTTCTCAATGAGCCTGGCCCCGCTGCTGCTGGAACAGGAGAGCATTTTCAGTTATCTGCAGAAAATGAACGGCCTGTATTTCATACCCATATTCGCCGTGGTACTGGTCGGTATGCTAACGCGCAGGGTGCCGCCGATTGCAGCAAAAATCGCTCTGCTGGCTGGCTTTAGTATCATCGCCTGCGGTTACTTTGTACCCGCGGCGGCCAGCGTTGTTGCGACCATGCACGATTTTCATTTCCTTGGACTGGTGTTCAGTTACCTGGTGGTGATGATGCTGGTGATAGGGGAGATCTGGCCCACGCCAGACGAGTGGGTACAGGTTGATGTCAGGGCGGTAGATATGACGCCGTGGATTCACGCGAGGGTAGCCAGCCTGGTGCTGGTGTTACTGGTACTGACTATATATATGGTGTTTGCCGATATATCTGTGCTCGGATGAAGCCGATACATTATTAATGTGTTATTGCGCAACAGGACTGTGCGTGCGTATATTTATGGTTTTTACATGTCATCTGTTTATATAGATGATCTTCCTGCCATTTATTTATATGCCAGCTGGCCCGCAGTTGCTCAATTCTTTACTTAAATGTAGTTTTTATAATATCAATTGTGCTTGACATTACTTTATAGCTCGGTTTAGAGTGCTATATAGCACGTGTTACCGATGCACCGCCAGGCTATGCGCACCCCGGGTGCAGGCGCATCTGTAAACACAGCCACCCTGGCTGACTGATGCTTTCTAGTTCGGAGGTTTATCGATGTCCTGCAATAGATTTTCTCCCCTGTACCGCGTGCTTGCGATTCTTTCACTGGTTATGAGTGCTGTCAGTTGCGGCCAGGGTGATGGACCAAAGGCGGTCGTTAATCAATCAGCCCCGTTAGCACAGGACTATGTCCTGGTATGGTCTGACGAATTTAATGAAGGCTCGGCGCCGAACGTTAAAAACTGGCGCATCGAAACCGGTTATGGTGATGCCGGCTGGGGTAATAATGAGTGGCAGTTATATACCGAATCTCCGGATAATGTTCGGGTTGAAGATGGCAACCTGGTAATAACCGCGTTATGCAGCTCAGCCGATACTGCACCAGAAGAATGTAATGATGGTGCAACTGCTGCGCGAACTGGCATCATTACCTCCGCACGCATCAATACCAAGGACAAGTACGAATTTAAATTCGGAAAAATTCAGGCGCGGATAAAAACACCCCCGGGCAAGGGCACCTGGCCTGCATTCTGGATGCTGGGCGCAAACTTCCCCGAGCAGCCCTGGCCAGGCGCTGGTGAAATCGACATCATGGAGATGCACCAGTTTTTTTCCGATGCAAAAACCACTCACTTCACCGTGCACTGGTGTGACGATTCTGTTCCAGGACCGGTACCCTGTGTCGTCAATCCAGGCTGGAAATTCTTTTCGCAATTCAAAACCTTCGATGAGCTTCTGACTGATGACTTTCATGTGTTCGAAGCCGAGTGGAATGAATCGAGCATCGTTGGAAAAATTGACGGTATTCCGTATTTCACCAGGGCAATAGATCCTGACACCAGCGAGGAATTTCTTAACAGGTTCTTCATGATCTTAAATGTCGCTGTCGGCGGCACCCTGGGCGGTCCGCCAAATACCTCGACTACCTGGCCGCAGCAAATGCTGGTCGACTGGGTCAGGGTCTATCAAAAACCAGCACCTGACATTATCGAACTGATCGCGGAAGATCCAGCGGACGGCGTTAAATCCTATAGAGAAATAATAAACAGCGTCATTTTTGGCGGTGATAGCGTGGTTGCTGATTTAACCAGCAAAGACGTAGCACCGCTCGTGGGTGAGACTGTACTCGAACTTGACTACAGGTCTGCCAACACGTTCTTCTCAGGTGGCGCGTTTACGTTTAATCGGATTGATTTAACTGATTACTCAAAAGTTGTCTTCAGCCTCGACACGTCTGCGTTCCCCGATTTGGCAAACATAGCCATTGAAATGAATGACTATCGTTTCACCGGCGATGGTGCACCCGGAAAGGTCTCGCTACCGCTGACTAATTACACCCCGACAGTTTCGGGTAACTGGGAGACCTACGAGATACCGTTAACTGATTTTAATGGCGTTAATCTCGATAGCGTCACCTCGTGGGGATTCTGGAATCCACAAAATGCATCAAATCAGCTGATCGCCGGTAAGCTCTATAT
>JBATHJ010000393.1:0-2180 GCA_049666625.1 Gammaproteobacteria bacterium
AAGAAAGTAACCAAAGAAAAAGACACCCCGGCGCCACAGCCGCTCATAAAAAACATGAGCGGTGCCCTCGTCGGAAGCAACCGCCGGGGCAGCTGCAGAACTCGCGAGTAAATAACACTCGCTCAGACAGCTGCAGCGGCCCCGGCGGTTGCTTCCGACGAGGGCACCGCTCATGTTTTTTATGAGCGGCTGTGGCGCCGGGGTGTCTTTTTCTTTGGTTACTTTCTTTTGGACAAGCAAAAGACAAATTCGACGGGATCGAATTTGGACGCACGAAGTGCGGCCCGCAGGGCAAATCACATGGATGTGATTTGCAACGTGACTCGCCAGCAAGGCGAAAAACAATGCAAAAACCACACCTAAAATCAACCAGTAAACACTCCAAACAAAAACCAGCAGTCACTCCAGACAAATATCCCCGCCTGCTAAGGTATAATCCCGCCCACCATAACCACGAATCAGATTACCCATGTTCGACAGCTTAAGCGAAAGACTTGCCGCCACCGTCCAGAAACTCAAGGGCCAGGGCCGCCTGACCGAAGCCAATATCGAAGATGCGCTGCGCGATGTGCGTCGTGCCCTGCTCGAGGCCGACGTTGCGCTCGACGTGGTGCGCGGGTTCATCGCCGAGGTCAAGCAGCAAGCACTGGGTGAAGACGTGCTCACCAGCCTGTCTCCGGGTCAGGTATTTATCCGTATCGTCAATGACGAGCTGGTCAAAGTCATGGGCGAGCAAAACGAGGCGCTCAACCTCGCTGCTCAGCCACCGGCCGTGGTGCTGATGGCGGGCCTGCAGGGCGCGGGTAAAACCACCACCGTGGCCAAACTGGCGAAACATCTTAAGGAGCGCCATAACAAAAAATCATTACTGGTGAGCTGTGACATCTATCGGCCCGCGGCCATCCAGCAGCTCAAAACCCTGGCGGGGCAGGTCGGTGCCGAGTTTTTCCCCAGTTCGACTGATCAGAAGCCGACCGACATTGCCCGTGCCGCGGTCGATTATGCGCGCAAGCATTACCTCGACGTGGTGCTGGTGGATACCGCCGGCCGGCTGCATATCGACAGCGAGATGATGGCTGAAATCCAGCAGATCCACGCCGCGGTGAAACCGATCGAGACCCTGTTCGTGGTCGACTCGATGACTGGCCAGGATGCAGCCATCACTGCCAAAGCCTTTAACGATGCGCTGCCGCTGACCGGCGTGGTGCTGACCAAGACCGACGGTGATGCCCGCGGCGGTGCCGCGCTGTCGATCCGGCAGATTACCGGCAAGCCGATCAAGTTCATGGGCGCGGGCGAAAAAGTCGATGCGCTCGAAGCCTTCCACCCGGATCGCGTGGCTTCACGCATCCTCGGCATGGGCGACGTGGTGTCGCTGGTCGAAGACGTCCAGCAGAAAGTCGATTTTGCCAAGGCGGAAAAGCTCGCAAACAAGGTTAAGAAGGGTAAATCATTTGATTTCAATGATCTGCGCGAACAATTCGAACAAATGCAGAACATGGGCGGCATGGCCGGGCTGATCGACAAGCTGCCCGGCATGGGCAAAATGAGCGCGCAGATCAAGGACAAGGTGAATGATCGCGAGATCCGCCGCATGATCGCGATCATCAATTCGATGACGCCGAAAGAACGCGCCTACCCAGACATCATCAAGGGTTCGCGTAAAAAACGCATCGCCAACGGCTGCGGCCTGCAGGTGCAGGACGTCAACCGGCTGATGAAACAGCAGCTGCAAATGCGCAAGATGATGAAGAAAATGGGCAAGGGCGGTATGGCGGCGATGATGCGCGGCATGAAAGGCCGCATGCCCCCTGGCATGGGCCCCGGTGGTCCTGGCTTCTGAGTTTTTGCCCTGGCCGGCAAATGGCCGCTTAAAGGCCAAATAAATCCTTGATTCGGCGTTTCCTATTGCGAAAAAATCCCGTAGAATACCCTGCCTTTTCGGGCGCATCAGTTGGGCGCACCGTTGAACCAAATATTCTTTGAGAGTAACACATGGTCACAATTCGTTTATCCAGGGGCGGCAGCAAGAAAAGCCCGTTCTACCACGTAGAAGTGAAAGACTCGCGCGCCTCGCGTGATGGTCGTTATATCGAGCGTCTGGGGTATTTCAACCCGAATGCACGCGGTGCTGAAAAGCGCCTGCAGGTTGATCTTGACCGCGTTTCACACTGGGTCGG
>JBATHJ010000394.1:0-1937 GCA_049666625.1 Gammaproteobacteria bacterium
GTATAGAGCGAGTGGATTTGAACCACCGACAATATATAGACAGGTTCGACTGATTTGCCGGGAGCAAATCAGAACGCGCACAGTGCGGCCCCACAGGGGCGGAGGGCAGTGAAGCCCGGAGTAATCCACTCGCGCCTACCAATTTCGTAGAGAAAACGGCATCGCACGATGCCCAAACATTACAAGCGGCCCCTCGTACCGGTCGCCACTGGAGAACACGACATGCCGGTAATTACCCTGCCTGATGGCTCAAAACGCGAATTCGATCACCCCGTCAGCGTGCTCGATGTGGCGGCTGATATCGGCCCCGGCCTGGCCAGGGCCACGCTTGCCGGCCGTGTAGACGGCCAGCTGGTGGATGCCTCGTACCAGATCAGTGATGACACCTCGCTGGCAATAGTCACCAGCAAGGATGAAGACGCGCTGGAGCTGATGCGCCATGATGCCGCACACGTGATGGCGCAGGCGGTGCAGGAACTCTATCCCGGCACCCAGGTGACCATAGGCCCAGCGATCGAAAACGGCTTTTACTACGATTTTGCCCGCGATGAACCGTTTGATCCCGACGACCTAGAAAAAATCGAGGCGCGCATGCACGAGATCGTCAAGCGCGACCTGCCGATCGTGCGCGAAGTCTGGAGCCGGGAGCAGGCGATCAAAACCTTTGGTGACATCGGCGAGGACTACAAGGTCCAGATCATCGATCAGAATATTCCCGAAGGCGAGGAGATTTCGGTCTACCGTCAGGGCGAGTGGTTCGATGTCTGCCGCGGGCCGCATTTGCCCAGCACCGGCAAGCTCGGCAAGGGTTTCAAGCTGATGAAGGTCGCCGGTGCCTACTGGCGCGGCGATTCGAACAACGCCATGCTGCAGCGCATTTACGGCACTGCGTGGCCGGATGCGAAGCAGCTCAAGGCCTATCTGCACCAGCTTGAAGAAGCTGAAAAACGCGACCACCGCAAGCTGGCCAAAAAGCTCGACCTGTTCCATACACAGGAAGAAGCCCCGGGCATGGTGTTCTGGCACGACAAGGGCTGGAGTATCTACCTGGAAGTGCAGAATTATATTCGCAATAAATTACGCAAGCACGATTACCAGGAAATCCACACCCCGCAGATCGTCGATCGCAGCCTGTGGGAAAAATCAGGTCACTGGGACAAGTTTGGTGACATGATGTTTACCACCCACTCGGAAAACCGCGATTACGCGATCAAGCCGATGAACTGCCCGTGCCATATCCAGGTGTTCAACCAGGGGCTGAAGAGTTACCGCGATTTGCCCTTGCGCCTCGCCGAATTTGGCTCCTGTCACCGCAACGAGCCCTCGGGCACGTTGCACGGCCTGATGCGGGTGCGCAATTTCGTGCAGGACGATGCGCATATTTTCTGCACCGAAGACCAGCTGCAGGACGAGGTCTCGGACTTTATCGACCTGGTCTACGAGGTTTATGCCGATTTCGGCTTCACCGAGATCCAGGTCGCGCTCTCGACCCGCCCGGAACAGCGCGTGGGTGATGATGCCGCCTGGGACAAGGCCGAAAAAGCCCTCGAAATCGCGCTCGATAACAAGGGCCTCGACTGGAAGCTGCAGCCCGGCGAAGGCGCGTTCTACGGGCCCAAGATTGAATTTGTGCTAAAAGACTGCCTCGGTCGGCGCTGGCAGTGCGGTACCATGCAGGTCGATTTTTCCATGCCGGGCCGGCTCGATGCCCAGTACGTGGCCGAAGACGACACCCGCAAGGTGCCGGTGATGCTGCATCGCGCCATTCTGGGCTCGGTCGAGCGATTTATCGGCATTTTGATCGAGGAGCACGAGGGCAAATTCCCGCTCTGGCTGGCGCCGGTACAGGCGGTGGTGATCAATATTACGGACAAGCAGGCCGAGTTTGCTCAAAAAACACACCGATACCTTGCCGAACAAGGCTTTAAAGTCGAAAT
>JBATHJ010000395.1:0-1759 GCA_049666625.1 Gammaproteobacteria bacterium
ACTCAAACAACTGACTGGCGACCATGATCACTCGATAACAAAATTGTGGAGAATTCGATGTTGTTTCCGAAGTGTCGTCGAAGCATGATGATTAGCTGCCCGCAGAGACCGGCAGATTCGTGTTCTACAGGTAAGACAGTGGCCTGATATGGATCAGTTCTTCCTGTTACTGTCCGGGTTGCCACTGCTATCAGCCCTGTTAATGCACCTCAGTGCGCCAATACTCGGTCGGCGCGTTGCCCAGATCAGCCTGATCGCGGGCGGACTCACCTTTGTTCTTGCCTTTGGCCTGCTCATGGTCAGTGTATCCGGTGCCGAAGCCAGCGTGCAGACCCTGGGGCAAAACTGGGGCAGCCTGCTGTTCGACCCTCTCAGTATTCTCATGTCGGCAGTGATTGCCGGCATCAGCTTTATCGTACACGTCTATTCAGTACGCTATATGGCGGAAGAAGCCGGCTATGCCCGGTTTTTCATCCTGCTCGATCTGATGACTGCCGCCCTGCTGGTGATGGTGGCCGCGGGCGATCTGATTACCCTGATCGTGGCCTGGCACCTGATCGGCATTCTGCTCTACTTCCTGCTCGCGCACGACACTCGCAGCCGCCCGGCATCACGCTATGCCTTCTGGACATTCTTCACCTACCGCATTGGCGACCTGCCGCTGGTGCTGGCTGCGATATTGCTCTACCAGGCCTTCGATACCTGGTCGTTAAGCGCTATTTTCGCGGGCTTTGCTCAGCAACCCGAGATCACCACCCTGTACGGCTTGTCGCTGGCTGAAGTCGTCGGCGCGTTGATTGCCTTTGCCGCGTTTGCGCGTTCCGCCCAGTTTTTATTGCACACCTGGCTGCCCTACACCATGGCCGGGCCAACGCCGGTCTCGGCCCTGATGCATGCCGGCATCGTAAATGCGGGTGGCTTTCTCATTAATCGCTTTGCCCCCGTCTACATGCACAGCGGCGACGCCCTGCACTGGGTATTCATTGTCGGCCTGGTCACCTCGGTGATCGGCTCAATACTCATGCTGACGCAGAATGACATCAAGAAAGCACTGGGCTATTCCACCATGGGACAAATGGGTTTCATGATTATGGAATGCGGCGTCGGCGCATTTTCGCTGGCGATTTTCCATCTCATTGCACACGGCCTGTTCAAGGGAACTCTGTTCCTCAGCGCCGGCAGCGTGATCCACGAAGCACGCCAGCGCGACAGCGTACCCAAAGATGATATTTACACTTTCATCGTCGAGCGCAGGCCGGCGCGCAGTCGCCAGCCGTGGTTGCTGATGGCAGCAATTACGCTCACCGTACCGATCATCGTGTTCGCAGTCGCGCACTGGCTGGTGGCAGGCGACTTCTTCCAGAAACAGGGCGCAGTCGTACTGCTGTTCTTTGGCTGGGTCACCGGTGCGCAGCTACTGTTTTCAAGCTACCGCATGCCGACCCAGAACCTGTGGCGCCTGATCTCGATGATCGTGTTCTCATTCATCGTGGTCGTGCTCGGCTATACCCTGATCAGCCATGCCTTCGATCTGTTCCTGTATCCAGATGCGGCGATGCGCAACCAGATTTATGCCGCCGCAGGAATCGACTTTTTCTGGTTTGTATTATTCATGAGTATTGTCAGCTGCGTGATTGTGCTTGGCTGGTTGCTCACCTATTACACCGAGCGCCGCCAGCAATCACACCAGCGCCACGGCCACCTGTGGATGAATTTTTATGCCATGGTGTCACGCGAATTTTATGTCATCGACTTTTAT
>JBATHJ010000396.1:0-3935 GCA_049666625.1 Gammaproteobacteria bacterium
GTGTTGCAGCTTGATCTCGACCACACCGACAAACTCGCCGGCCTGGTGGATGATGCCGCCGCCGTATGGGGCCGTTTAGATGTACTCATTAATAATGCATCCAGCTTCTTCCCCACCCCGGTCGGCAGCATTACCGAGGCGGACTGGGACAATTTAATCAACAGCAATCTCAAGGCACCGCTGTTCCTTTCACAGGCAGCCGCGCCCTATTTGCAAAAAACCCGTGGCTGCATTATCAACATGGCCGATGTGCACGCGATACGCCCGATGCGCAAACACCCGGTGTACTGCGCGGCCAAGGCCGGACTGGTAATGCTGACACAATCGCTGGCGCGCGAACTCGGCCCCGAGATACGCGTCAACGCGGTTGCACCCGGCGCCATCCTCTGGCCGGATAATGAAATGAACGATACCACCAAGGCACACATCCTTGAACGCACCGCACTAAAGCGTCCCGGTGAACCGGCGGACATTGCCCGCACCATCCTGTTTCTGATCCGTGATGCCGATTACATCACCGGGCAGGTGATCTCGGTTGACGGCGGTCGCAGCCTGAATATGTGATGTCAGGGCACTATCTGTTCGTCTACGGGACATTGCGCAGTGTCTCAGGAATACCGCAGCAAGACCTGTTGCGCACACACGCAGAACTGCTCGGCGAGGCATGCATCAACGCAGTTATGTATGAACTTGGCGGTTACCCCGGGATAAGGCTATCAAGCAACCCATCCGACATTGTCAGCGGTGAGCTTTACCGCCTGAAACATCACCAGCACGATCAACTACTGGCACAGCTCGATGAATACGAAGAATGCAGTCCGCAGTTTGCTCTGCCCCATGAATTTACACGCGAACGCGTCAGTGTGACATTAGATCACAACCAGCTAGTGTTGCGCGCCTGGGCATATCTGTATAACCGCATACCTCGGCCAGCCAGGCGCATTGCAAGCGGTGATTATTACGCTGATGACCATGGTGATTATTGCGGTGATTATTCAGGGCGCTGAAGCGTGAGCACACTACTCGGTATCATCAGCGACCCACACGCTGCACCTGCAGCACTCGAGCATGCCCTGTCTATTTTCAAACAGCGCAAGATCAAAACCATCATCTGCGCCGGTGACATTGCCGGTTACTTCGATGGCCTTGCAGCCACGGTCAGCCTGTTAAAAAAGCACAGAGTGCAATGCATTATTGGAAACCATGACCAGGACTTCCTGGCTGAAAGCACCCAGGTGAACTCAGATGAATATTGCTTTCTACAGCAATTGCCTTTATCTCTCACCCTCACAATTGAAAACACGCGGATTTATATTGCGCATGCACAACCACCGGAAGAACTGCATGGCGGAATAAAGCTGCTGAGCGTCGATGGCGATGTCATCCCCGAGAGAGTACAACAGTGGCATGAACAGCTACGCAATGTGGATTACGACATCCTGATTGTCGGCCATACTCACCAGGTATTCGTAGAGCGTATCGGCGAGATACTGGTGATCAACCCGGGCAGTACAGCATTCAATCACAGTGCGATGATTCTGACCTTGCCTGAAAAACAGGTAGAAATCATTGCACTTGAAAACAGGGAAATCGTGAAGTGCTGGAACTGGGGAAAGTTTGCGCGCGGCCAATGAGTACCCGACTGCTGTACTCACAAAAGAATTCTTCGCGTGGATGTTTTTTCCAGCACACACCATGGCGATGAAAGTCTCAGCATGCAAAGTCGTTTCATCGCAAGCAATAAAGCGAAATGCCTGATTGATTAACTGAAGGACAGTTATGCTCAACGAGCGATCGAGTAAGTTTCAGGATTTCTCGGTGCGTTGAAACTCAAAAGCAACAGGATGCAGGGTTTCTTTAGACTTGTCGAAGTCAGCCCACAGCTCGGCATAGCTTCGATGCACTTCGGGATGTACCAGCGTCGGTGCAATTTCTGCCAGCGGCCAGAGCACAAAGGCATTTTTAAGGATTTCATCGCGCGGTAGCGACAGGCTTTTTTCGTTCATCATCAGGTCATCGTAAAGCAGCAAATCAAGGTCGAGTGTTCTGGACGAAAACCGCGGGCCACTGCGCTCGCGGCCATGTGCGTCTTCGATGGCTGCCAGCATTTTATTCGTGGTGTAAACATCTTCAGCCGAATCACAGGCAATTACCATATTGTAAAACGCATCACCCTCAAACCCCACGGCCTCGCTTTCGTACACCGACGACAGTTCCAGCTCGCCGAACGCCTGCTGCAATTCATGTACACCGGCGCGGGTATTGGCCGCGCGATCGATATTACTGCCCAGACTGATATAAATTCGTGCCATACCCTCTACTCCCCGATCAGGCAGGTTTCACGCCGCGCTCAATGAGCACACCGACTGCCCGGGAGCCGGTCACCGCCCCCGGCTTGCTCAGTTTCAGCCGCAGCCAGGGCACAGCAAACTCATTCAGCACAATTTCGGCGATACGCTCGGCCAGGGTCTCCACCAGCAAAAACTCGCTTTCACCGACAAACTTGATCAGGCGCTTGGCCACGGCCTTGTAGTTGAGCGCGTCATCGATACTCTCGGTGGCCGCCGGGCGGGTATTGTCTGCCGCCATTTCGAGATCAATCGCCACCACCTGGCGAATTTCACGCTCCCAGTCATAGATGCCGATGATGGTCTCTATGCGTAAATCTTCAATAAATACAATGTCCAAGCATGCCTCCAGTGACCGGCATAAACAAATCAGACGCCACTATACCACCCCGGACGCCACTGCCAAATATGCGCGTTTTCGGCTTGTACCGCGCCGGGATCTCGGCTAGAATTGCCGGTCTTTTGAGCCAGCCCCAGATCAGGGGCCTAGTGGAGTTTTGAGATGTCCAGAGTATGCCAGGTAACCGGTAAAGGCCCGATGAGCGGAAACAATGTTTCGCACGCTCACAATAAAACCCGCCGCCGTTTTTTGCCGAATTTGCACAACCACCGTTTCTGGGTGGAGAGTGAGCAACGTTTTGTGAAGCTGAAAGTATCCAGCCACGGCATGCGTATTATTGACAAGAAAGGCATCGACTCCGTGCTGGCAGAAATGCGCACCCGCGGCGAAAAGTTTTAAGTCCCTTAGCGGCCGTAGATACAGCAGAGGAAAATATCATGCGCGACAAGATTAAAATGGTCTCATCAGCCGGTACTGGTCACTTTTACACCACTACCAAGAACAAACGCACCATGCCTGAAAAACTGGAAATGAAAAAATTTGACCCGGTGGTTCGCAAGCATGTGGCATACAAGGAATCCAAGATTAAATAATCTGCGTTCTACAGACAATGAAAAACCCGGCACTGCCGGGTTTTTTTTCGAGCCTGAAATATGACGACAGGTTTACCCATATCGCGCCTTGTTGTTTCAACCTCCGCTGGCGTTGTCCATAATAGTGCGGCAGGCCTGCTCCAGTTCCTTGCTGGTTTTCACCACTTCTGCATAGTCCTTTTTTCTTGCACGCGAATTTAACCGCCCGGCGATTTCTGTAATCTGCAGGAAACCCATGGTGCCACCCAGGCCTTTTAGATCATGCGACCTGGCAATGACCATCTCCCAGTTTTTATCCTCAACCATCATCGACAGCTCGGCCACCATGTCAGGCAGCTTGAGTTTAAATTTTTCTACGATGGCCAGGTATCTTGGATTGCTGTAGTACTCAGCACTCCTGCTTTCACCAGTTCCTTGTGTCGATTGCTGAGATTTGTCTACATCACCGATGACTTCGAGATATTTGTTCAGCATATCGTAGAACACCATCAGGTCTATGGGTTTAACCATGAAGTCATTGGCACCGGCTTCGAAACATTTCTCGCGCGTTGACATCATCGCATTTGCTGTTAATGCAACTATTGGCCGCGTGTAATTGTTCTGGCGTAGTAAGGCAATGGCTTCGATGCCATCCATCACCGGCATTTGCATGTC
>JBATHJ010000397.1:0-10810 GCA_049666625.1 Gammaproteobacteria bacterium
CTGGCCGCGAACACATAAGGAACTATCGCCACGCAATGCTTACCCTGACAGAATCACTCAAACACTGGAACTCAGCCGGGTTTCATACAGCTCTCAAATCAGAACTGGTATCACTCGCTGACGGTGTGCTGCCCCTGCAACAGGCCAGCACACATGGCGGCATGGTGGATGGCAACAGTCTCTCGGTGACGGTTATCAGCACGAACGAAAACCCTGCCGGTATCGCTGTGCGGGTTGGTATTTTTTTCACTGAAATAGTCGGCGGCTGCTCCTGCGGTGACGAGCCGTTCGAAACCAGTGGCTATTGTGTGCTCGACATTAGCCTGGATAAATCAAACGCCGAAGCACATATTGTGTTTGCCGCTGATGCGTAATACGCGCTGACTGCAGATAATGGCCTGAACTTGCCCAGCGTCATGCCGGCCGTTTTCAGGCACCGAATATTTTCTATACACTTTTATTGATATCACGCACATCTACGGTCTGGGCAAGGTAAATGGGCAAGTACACACTGACATCGGCATTGTTTCTGCGCCTGCTGGCGTTGATTTATTTCATCGCATTTTTTTCACTGGGCCTGCAAATTCGTGGACTGGTCGGTGCCGATGGCATTCTGCCCTACGCACTTGCACTGCAACGCTACCAGGACCTGCTCGGCTTTGATGCCTTCTGGATAGCACCTTCGCTGTTCTGGTTTTTTCACGATGACTTTGTACTGGTGTCCGCCTGTGTACTCGGCTGCATTTACGCCGTCCTGTTATTTTTCAATCGCTACCCACGTACATCCCTGGTGATTATGTTCCTGCTCTACCTGTCGCTGGCACATGCCGCACAGGTCTTCCTGAATTTTCAGTGGGACACCTTGTTACTCGAAGCCGGCTTCCTCGCCATTTTCCTGTCATCTCCCTCAAAATATATTGTCTGGTTATACCGCTGGTTGATTTTTCGTCTGCGATTCCTCTCCGGGATATCTAAAATCGTCAGCGGCGATCCCACATGGGCCAACCTCACCGCGGTGGTTTACTATTTTGAAGTACAGCCCTTGCCCAACTGGGTGTCGTGGTATGCACACCAGTTGCCTCAGTGGGTGCTGATGATCGGCAGTGCGCTCACATTGTTTATCGAAATTGTCATTCCGTTCATGATGCTCATGCCGCGGCGTTACCGCTTCTTTGCAGCATGGGCAACCATAGGTATACAACTGTTGATAATGGCGACATCAAACCATAACTGGATCAACCTGTTGACGATTGCGCTCTGCCTGTTTTTGTTTGATGACCAGGCTATCAGCCGGGTGTTGCCTGCGCGCCTGCAGTCATGGCTGACAGGACAGGCCATGGCAACCACCGGCCCGGGGCGCATGCACGTTATCAGCGTTGCACTGCTTGCGCTGGTTATCGTGCCTGTCAGTATCCTGCAGATTGTCGAACAACTGGGTGGCGGCACAGCAAAGGGCATAATAGGCCAGTACGAAAAACAGGTGGCTGCATTTCACCTGGTGCATCCGTATCATATTTTTCCGACCATGCCAGACACACGTGAAGAGCTGGTAATCTCCGGCTCTAATGATGGTGAGCACTGGCAGGAATATAAATTCAAATATAAACCCGGCGATCTTAACCAGCGCCCGCCAGTAGTTATCCCCCATCAACCACGACTTGACTGGATGATGTGGTTCGTGCCGCTGCACCCTGACTTTATGCTCTGGTTTGAAAACTTTATTGATGCGCTTTTGGTAAACTCGCCTGAAGTTATTGCTTTGCTCGAAACCAGTCCGTTCCCCGATTCACCGCCCAGGATGCTTAAAGTTGATTTGTATGAATATCATTTCACGGATGAAACAACACGCAATGCTAGCGGACAATGGTGGACGCGCAAGTACCTGGGCCCATTTCCGCCCTTGCCGTATGTACAGCGTGTCGAATAATGCCGGGTCACGTGTTATGCCATTACTTCCAGTGTGCCAGCCATGAATGCGACATCACCCTCCTGGCCCGCCATTATCAAGCACGCAGGTGATGATGAGCTCAGTTATATCAGTTCAGAAACCGCATGGCTGGCGGACCCTTACATCAGCGCACATCCGTGTAACGATGACGATATCTTAATTGACTCGCGCGGATACATTTTTAACCTGCACTATGACACACGCAGAAAGCAGGTATACCTGTTACACACCGGGGCTGTTATGCCGCTCGGGCGCTTTTCTACCATGGTACAGATGCATCTTGCCGTGCTTGAGCAGTGCTGCATCAGCAAACTCACTTTTATTGATTATAGCCACGGTATTCGCCTGGTCGCAGCCAGTGATGACAGCTGAATCTATAGTCCTCCAGGGCAATAAACGATACAATAACCGCATGATAATGATGCGCATGTCCGATGAATGATCCACTTGATAGCGATGTCAATTCGCTCGAAAAGCTCGTGCTCGAAACGGCAAAAATCCCCTGGAAAGAACTGCAGTATTTCTTTGCCTCGGGCCACGCGGTGTATGTTTCGACCGAGCTTGACCTGGTGGAAGTGGCCTGGCACATCGCTAATGATGACAAACAGCTTGTCGAAAACTGGATGCAGGCTGAAAAAATAACCCCCGTCAGCAACGACCAGGCGCGCGACTGGTACAACACTGATGCGCAGGTCTGGGCCGTCGTGGTCAGACCGTGGGTATTGATACAAGATGATACACAAGGCAGGAGAACACAATGACTGACAAAATCAACAAGGCACTCGACGAGTTAAACTGCATACTCCCGCTGGTAAAAAACCAGAACGACCTGTCGCCTGAAGACGCGCGCGTACATATTACAATATTAAACTCATATGCAATGCAGGGGCGCGAACCCTCGCTCAATGAACTGGCCGGCCTGAGCAACAATATTTCAGCGACCCTGGCAAACCTGCAAAAACTTGACCTCGTCGTGCTTAATGATGACGGCAAGATTCGTGGTGCTTATCCTTTTACCAGTGAAGACAGGATTCACCAGGTGACTATTGACCAGCATACGGTGCATTGCATGTGTGCACTCGATTCACTTGCGGTTAGCCCTATGTTTCAAATGCCGACCCATATCCGCTCAAAATGTGTTGTCAGCGGTGCGGATATTGATATTCGGCAGAATCTTGATCGGGTATTAAACGCTGATGACAATCACGAGGTTTATTTTGCAATCGACTGGGGCGCTGCAAATGGTAATCTCAGCTGTGCTGACAGCCTGTGCGGATATATGGATTTTATTAAAGGTGATTCACTGGCAAAAGAATGGCAGGAAAAGTCAAAAGATTATGAAGCCTTCAATATTGACGAGGCCATCGAATTTGCATCGCGGTTTTTCAGTCCTTTAATCCAGTCTCGACGCGCCGCCTGATGAGCACTCGTAACTTTCCGGTGATTGCACTCGCACTCGCGGTTTTCATCCATCTGCTGCTGTTCATGGCAACAACACCTGACGCCAGTGGCCAGACGTTGTTGCCCTTACTGACATTATTGATCATTGCAGAATTCGGCTTTATTGTTTCTATGATCGGTGCATATGTCTCTGGCACTCAACAGTTTAAAGACGGCCTCACAGCGACGGGCATCCTGATCACATTACTGTGTGCCGCGCTAGCACTCAGCCTGATGATGAAAGGCATCGAACTCTGGCCTTTATAGTGAATGTGTATAATTTCACGCTCGACTACCGCCTGGCCGCAGACTGTCATCAACTGGGCGTACTCGACGGTGCCGAGCTGTTGTTAATGAATAACGCCAACTTTCCCTGGTTTCTCCTGGTGCCGCACACTGACCACACCGAATTTTTCGAACTCGGCAGGGCCGAGCAGCAGACCCTGCTCGCCAGCATCAATGCACTTAGCGTATTTTTAAAGCACGAGTTTTCCAGCGATAAACTCAACATCGCCACCATCGGCAATATTGTTAAACAGCTGCACATACATATAGTTGGCCGAAACCGCGACGATGTTTGCTGGCCGGGCGTTGTCTGGGGAACAAAGCAGCGCGTCGACTATACAATGCCCGAAGTTGAGCGCATTCGTGTTCTGCTGGCTGATCAACTCGGCGAATCATTCACTGCCGACCGATAAGCATGTTGCGCAGACACACGGTCGCATACTAATGTTCGCTCTACAGAGCTATCGTTGCACAGCTCTGGTATATTCCTGCCATGCGACTGCATTCACGAAACAAAATCAGGCGGGCCGTGTCACTGGCTCCGGACTATGCTGCCAGGCTGGCACACAGTTTTGGCCTGAAACACGGCACTGACAAAGACTCGCACCTGCAGACACTGCACAATAACGACGACGCCCTGGCCTGGCGCATGGCACTGATAGAGCAGGCCCAGCACAGCATAGATGCACAGTATTACAGCTGGCACCTTGACACGGCCGGCCTGTTACTGATCGGCAGGTTGATTGATGCCGCTGATCGCGGTGTCCGTGTGCGCATCTTGCTTGATGACATCCATCTGTTTGGCCTTGATCGACAGATTGCTACGCTTAACCGGCACGACAACATTGAAGTACGCCTGTTTAACCCGTTCACTTTTCGCTCACGATTTAGAATAGTGCGCATGATCGAGTTGTTGTATAACCTCAACCGTCTGAATCATCGTATGCATAACAAGTTACTGGTTGCTGACAATCTTGTGGCGATTGCCGGAGGACGAAATATCGGTGATGAATATTTCAATCTTCACGAATCTTTCCTGTTTAGGGACCTGGATTTAATGCTCGCCGGCAAATGCATCGAAGGGCTCTCTGACAGCTTTGATGTTTACTGGAACCATCATCACTCACACACTGCGCGAAAATTAATATCGTTGCGCCCGGGTGTGCGCGATCTTGAGCACTTGCGGGTAAAAATCAACAAACGTCTGCTGGCGGCGCAAAGCGAGATCAGTGATATTGATCTTCGAAAGCAAAGCCTGTTCGACGATGAACAGGCCGCATTACTGCCTATCAAGGCCGGCATCGAAATATATTATGATTCGCCAACGATGGATAACGCTGGTGGCAAACAGACTATCGAAACCCTGTACGAATGTCTGCGGCAAACACGTGAGCAAATCATCATCATTAGCGCGTACTTTGTACCCGACGATGCGCTGATTGATACTATACGTCAGCTGCGGGATAAAAATATTCGCATAGCGATTTACACCAACTCGCTGGCATCTATCGACGTTACCGTGGCGTTTTCCGGCTACGAACGCTGTCGCCAGCACCTGCTGGAGCTGGGTGTCGAACTATATGAATATCGCGCGTGGCGCGACGACCCCCACGCGCTGGATCGCCGCCAGGCACTGCATACCAAGTGCATCGTTTATGATACTGACAAAGCCTATGTTGGCACGCTCAATCTTGACCCGCGCTCGGCAAACCTGAATACCGAGATTGCGCTGATGATCGACAGTCCTGAACTGGCAATGACAATACGCGATAATATCTGCCAGCAGAAAACCACTGGGCATTACTGGCGTGTTGAACTGGACCCGACTTCAGGCCCGCACTGGCACTATGGTAAGACCCGCCTGTCAGTTCAGCCAAGCCGGGGCCGATGGCAACGTATTAGCAACTGGTTATTCTCTTTAATACCGATTCATCGTCACCTGTAACGCGTGGCCGCCTGCTAAACTAGTGACATGAGATCAATCATCACGCGTTTAAGGCAACATCGCACAATGGCAGCAGGTTAAGGATTTCCGAATGTCTCTCAGGAAATCGCTTAACTTTCTCGCACGCAAGATACTCTATATATGGGTACGCTCTGAAGCCCTGCCAGCCGACCCCGAACAGATCCACCTTGATCTCGACAAACCGGTGATCTATGTATTGCATGCGCGTGCCTGGTCGAGCCTGCTGGTGCTGGAGCACGAATGTAAACGCCTTGGCCTGCCATCACCGACGAATCGTATTTGCCATGAAGACCTGAAGAACTGGCACTCGGTATATACCGTAGCGCCACGGCAACCGTTCAAGGCCTGGCTGATGAAGCAGCCAAAACGCTCGCGCATGCTGCGTGGCCTGATCGAAAATCTGCGCGATAAACCCGATGTCGAAATCCAGTTTGTGCCGGCGTCCATATTCTGGGGCCGCCCTGTGGCCAAGCAGAAACACTGGTTGCAGGTATTGTTCGCCGACTCCTGGGGCGTTGCAGGTCGTACGCGCAAGTTTTTTACCATACTGTTTCAGGGCAAAAATACGCTTCTGACTTTTTCTGAAGTCATCACCTATCGCAGCAGTGCATACCAGAGCAAAAATACCGATGAAATAATTGACCGGGTGCAATTCAAACTTGCCGAGCGCCTCACGGAAATGAAAAACGCAACTCTCGGCCCGGATATTTCACATCGCCGCACCCTGGTACGCGACCTGTTGTTAAAGCCCGCGGTTAAAACCGCGATCGCACGGCGTGCCGCGGAAGACAATCTTTCCGAATACCAGGCCAGCCTGCAGGCTCGGCGTTACCTGCAGGAAATTGTTGCTGACTGTACCAATGTCACGATCCAGGTACTGCAACGTCTGCTCACCTGGTTCTGGAACCGGTTTTATTCGGGCATTGAAGTCACTAACAACGAGTACCTGAACACACTCGCGCTCACCCACGAGCTAGTATATGTTCCCTGTCATCGCAGCCATATCGATTACCTGCTATTGTCCTACGTGATTTATTACGATGGCCTGTCCATTCCCTATATCGCAGCTGGCAAAAATCTGAACCTGCCGATCATCGGGCCCTTGTTGCGTGGCGGCGGCGCGTTCTTTATCAGGCGCAGCTTCAAGGGCAATGAGCTGTACTCGACAGTGATGTTTGAATACATTGCGTCCCTGGTATCACTCGGCATGCCAATTGAATATTTTATTGAAGGCGGACGCAGTCGTACCGGGCGGTTACTCAAACCAAAACCCGGTATGCTGGCGATGACTGTTCGTGGCTTTTTACAATACCGTCAACGGCCGGTGGCATTTATTCCTGTCTACATAGGTTATGAGAAACTGCTGGAGAGCAAGGCCTACACTGCCGAACTCAGCGGCGATGATAAAAAGAGTGAAACTTTTTTTGGCTCGATTCGCGCCATGCTGAGCATTCGCGGCAAATACGGCAAAGTCTATGCGAACTTTGCAAAACCGGTATTTCTCAACCAGCTTCTCGATGCACACCATCCACACTGGGCAACTGAAACATTTGAACAATCGATGCGACCGGGCTGGTTACGCAACGTCGTCGCGCAAACCGCTGATAGCATCATGACGCATATCAACCAGGCGGCCGTGGTCAACCCGGTCAACCTGATCGCCACAATCCTGCTGGCAACATCCAAGCAACATATGGATGAGCAGGAATTATGCAGCATGATTACACTTTACAGCTCGCTTATTACCGAGCAGAAATACTCGGATCGCATACTGCTGACAGAACTGGAACCTGGGGAACAAATTAAACACGCAGAAAAACTACGCCAGATAAAACGCCGCAAGCATGAGCTGGGTGATATTATTTATCTCGATTCAAAACACTCTGTGTCACTCACGTATTATCGCAACAATACTATGCACCTGCTGGCGCTGCCTTCGTTAGTTGCCTGTTGTTTTCTCAATATACGCAGCCAGACACGCGAACAGATCCATAGCATGGTGCAGCTCGCCTATCCATTTATCAAGGCCGAGCTGTTTTTACACTGGCCAAAAGAAAAGCTGGCAACAACCATTGATTACCTGCTCGATGTAATGGCTAGCCAGGAGTTGCTTCTCAAGAATGAACAACTCGATGTTTTTTCAAGGCCGGGCTCCGGTTCAGCGCAATATACCCAGTTGAAACTTCTCGCGCGCGTAATCTCGCCGACACTCGAAGTATATTACCTGACCCTGGCCCTGCTCTCGCGCACCAGCAAGGAACACATTTCCAAACAGGAGCTGGAAAATCAGTGCTACCTGATGGCACAGCGCGTCTCGATGATATACGAGCTGAACTCACCTGATTTTTTCGACAAAAAACTGATATCGAACTTTATCGACACTCTCATCGATACCGAGTTTTTGCGTGACGCTGATACCGGCCATCTCAAGTTTGGTGAAGCCTTCCTGCAGGCTGATAAACACGCCCGCCTGCTGCTTAGCAAGGAAATGCGCACCAATATTTTACAAATGCTGAAGATAAATCAAAATCAGCGTGTGACAGAGCTCGCTTCATCAGAGTAACATTGGCCTTCGTACATAATCGTCGTTGACCAGACATGTCCATACTCACTCGTTTCAACTCACTGCGCACGCACAGGCCGGTTCTGATATATAGCCTGCTTTTCCTCATTGTTTTCACAGCCTTGCTGATCGCGCTACGTATTGCTCTAACGCCGATGGCATCATCAGGTGCAATCTCATGGCTACATGATCATGGTGTCGAAGCCACTATTGATGACATCGTGCTTGATATCTCAGATGGAAAATTCGTACTTCTCGGCCTCGATGGTAAAAACGCCGATGGCAATGGCATCCGCATTGGCAAACTGGTACTCGGCTGGCAATGGAAGGGCCTGAAGGATAGCCTCCTGGTCGTCAATAAAATTGAACTGGCAGATTTCCATATCGACGCGCTGTTTTATGCTGATGGCAGTATGAACATCGCCGGTCTTAAACTACCGCTGGAATCTGGTGACGTAACAGCGCCTGAAGATCAGCCCACAAACCCGGATCCTTTCGAACTGCTATTAACCGCTATTAACCTGGATAATATCAGCACATGCATAAAACAGTTCGACACTGATGGGTCGGCCACACTGGACTATTGTACAACGCTTGGCGCACTCGACTGGCAGGGCGATGTTCGCTATATACTCAATCCAGAGGCTTCAGTAGATGGTCTGCCTTTGACTGTTAAGGGTGATTTTTCACTGCACACACTGCTCGCACAAAATAACCTGCTCTCACGCAAACTGCTCAGTATTGACAAGCTGAAACTTTCCGACGTACAACTGAACGGACTCAGGGATATCAAGTTACAAAACCTGGCGGTCGATTCATTCGTTGCACTACAAAGGCCGCAATCCACCGAATCTGACAGCGCGCAGACACTGGCTTTCAAAAAACTAAGCATCGATGATACACAGCTGTCTGATATGCGCAAACTTTCAATTGGCAAAATTGCGCTCAACCATACCTCGGGTTATTTACAGAATAATTCCGATGGTTCATATGACTTTCAGGAATGGATCCCGGCGAGTGATGCCACGACTGAAAAACAGGCCACGAATTCCGAACCTTTCAGCCTGCAAATTTCCAGCATTAAGCTCGATGACATCAGCGCCTGCATAAAGCAATACAAGCCTGATAATGCACTCAGAATCGACTACTGCACAACTTTAGGCGCCCTCATCTGGGACGGTGATATCAGTTATACACAGAACCCGAACAACAAAGCAGATGATATTCCCTTAATCGTCAAGGGAGACCTTTCGTTAAACACATTACAGGCGCATAACAAACAGTTATCACGAAAACTGATCAGTATTGATACTATAAAACTCACTGGTGCGAATGTTTCCGGCCTCAATGATATAAAGTTAAATCAGTTCACCATAGAAACTCTCGCCGCACTGCAGCGCTCGAAGGCTGACGGCCCTGATAGCGCTCAAGCTCTGGCATTCAGCAAACTTACTATTGATAGCACCCAACTGCAAAACTTGCATGAGCTTGGAATCGGGAATATTTCGCTCGTCGATGCCGCTGGATATTTAAAGAAAAAAAATGATGGAAAATTTGAATTCGCAGAATGGATCCCGGCAAGCGAAGAAACTGCAAACCTGGCCAGCAAAGACACCCCCGTTAATGACAACCCAACCATCCAGTACGCGCTTGGCCAATTCGATTATACAAGTAACCACACAATCACTTATATTGACAACAGTCTTAAAGAACCATTTTCAGTCGTGATGTCAAAACTTCAATTCGAACTTGGGCCCATCGATAGCAACAAACCGGAAGCACTCACACACATTACACTTGCTGCCGATACCGGCAAGCATGCAGAGATAAAGCTCGAAGCCGATATCAATCCACTCTCTGAGAAACCCGACCTGAACGGCAAGGCCACCATCACCGGGCTTGACCTGCGCGCATTATCACCACTCACTAAACAATACATTGGACACAGTATCCGCAGTGGCCAGCTCGACAGTGATATTACACTCAAGGCCGACAAGGGCATCCTCGACAGCAAGCTGACACTCATACTCAACCAGTTTGAATTACGCGCCCTGAACAAAAAAGAAGCCGAAGCACTCGACAGTGAACTCGGCATACCATTAAACAGCTCGCTGTCTTTGCTGCGTGATAAAGATAACCGCATCAAGTTGGAGATCCCTGTTACCGGTGACATTAACAAGCCTGACTTTAATCCAGCTGATGCCATCACCACCGCCACATCAAAAGCGATTTCTACCGCTGTGCTGTATTACTACACCCCGTTTGGCCTCGTGCTCGCGGCCGATGCGCTGTTTGATCTTGCCACTGCGCTGCGCTTCGACCCGGCAGTATTCGAACCCGGTAATTTTCAGCTTGATACTAAAGCAATTGGACAACTGGACGTAATAAGTAAAATGCTGACGGAACGCCCGGGTGTATACCTCACCTTATGTGGCATCAGCAACAAATCCGATACTGCGGCGCTTTATCCAGACATAATAAAAGCAGCTGCAAAAACAGAATCCAGGCAAATAATTCTCGACAACGCACAAACACAGGCATTGTTGAAACTGGCTGAACAACGCGGTAACGCGGTCAAGGATTACCTGGTGAATGCAAAGAATATTGA
>JBATHJ010000398.1:0-2137 GCA_049666625.1 Gammaproteobacteria bacterium
ACCGAGCTGGCTGCATTTATCGTGTTTTTCCTCGGTGTGCTGATCATGTTCGATGCCCAGGTGCTGGCGATCGCGCTTGCTATCCTGACCCTGGGTGTATTGTTCCCGAAAGCGGCCATCAATGACTTCGCGCGCAAAATCAGCGCCCACGAAATGAAGGCGGTACTGCTGTTTCTTATTATCAGCTTTATCGTACTGCCAATATTGCCGAACCAGACACTGGATCATTTTGTGACCTTTGATGCAGGGGTCATTAGCGAGCTTGAAGCTGAGACTCAACGTGTCGTCGTCAAGCCGGCTGCAATTTCGCCAGCTGCCGGTACCCGGCTGGAAATACTTGACCATAACTGGAAATTTATTGGCGTTATTACGATTGATGACTCTGGCAGCGAGATGGCGGCAGGCCGGTTTGAAGGGGCTGACTTTGACAGGCTTGATATTGGCATGGGTGTGCGCAGCCGAATGGACCTGGAAATACTCTATACAGCACTCACCGCGTTGAATCCTTACCGGGTCTGGCTGATTGTGGTGCTGGTTTCTTTTGTGAGTTTTCTGGGGTATGTGCTGATCAAGGTTATCGGCAGCCGTGCCGGTATCGGGCTCACCGGGTTGATCGGCGGCCTGGTCTCCAGTACAGTGACAACGCTGAGTTTTGCCCGGCGCAGCAAGGAAAATGTCCCCGCGATTCCTTTGTTCGCTGCAGCCGTCATCCTGGCATCGGCAATCATGTTTCCCCGGCTGATACTCGAGATCGCGATATTCAATGTTGAGCTGATGAAGAATATCGCCGTACCCCTGACCGCGATGGGGCTCACCGGCCTGTTGCTGGCGGCTTTTTCATTCAGCCGCTTTCGGGCTGCAAAAAGCCCGGTTGTGCCACATGTCACATTCGATAATCCATTCAGCCTCAAGTCAGCGATCAGCTTTGCGCTGATATTTGCCCTGATCCTGGTAGTGACACGGCTGGCAACTAGCTACATGGGAAATGCCTGGCTGCCGTTAGTGGCAATAGTAAGTGGGCTGACTGACGCAGATGCGATTGCGTTTTCCATCAGTAACCTGCATCACAGTGGTTTAGTCAGCCTTGACTGGGCAAGTTTCAACCTGGTGCTCGGCGCTTTATCCAATACTTTCATGAAACTGTTCCTGGTATATGCACTGGCTAACCGTGCGTTATTTCACCAGTTGTTATGGAGTTTTCTCGCAATGGGTGCCGTAGGCATTGTGACCATGCTGCTTTATTATGATCTCAATATTATTAATTAATGTTTATGCAACACGTTGCCGCAGCGCAACTGTCTGGACCGCTGTTCTGTGTTTGATAAACTAGCTGCAGTGATTCTGCGTGCTCTGTGCCATAATCATTAATATTAGTAGCGCTGGAAATAACGGATAAACAAATGAAAAACAGGCGGTCTCGTAAAGCAAAAACTATGGCGCAGAAAGCCGACCGTCATGCACTCTATGAAAAATCGGTGCAGGATGTCGCAGGCGAATATAAATTTGTAAGCAACACCTTTCGCAAGATACGTGGCCGGCGTGCTGTGCATTTGCGCGAGGATTTCTGTGGCACCGCCAGCATGAGCTGTGAATGGGTCAGGCGTAACCGGAACAATACCGCCGTCGGTGTGGATATCGATGCAGATGTCCTGGCCTGGGGGCGCAAACACAACCTGGCCCGGCTGAAACCGGATGCGCGCCTGCGTATCAGTTTACTGGAAGAAGATGTCTGCCAGGTAAAAACTGCAACGCCGGTCGACGTAGTACTGGCGATGAATTTCAGCTACCAGCTGTTCAAAACACGCGAGACACTGGGCAATTACTTTCAAGAAGTTCACAAGGCGCTGGATGATGAAGGACTATTCTTCATGGATGTATTTGGCGGCTATGAAGCTTTTCAAAAAACCAGGGAAAAATGCAAGCTCAAGGGCTTCAAGTACATCTGGGAACATGCCAGTTATAACCCGATAGATGGCAATATACTTTGTCACATACACTTCAGTTTTCCGGACGGGTCGAAACTTAAGAAAGCATTCACCTATGACTGGCGCCTGTGGAGTTTGCCGGAACTGCGCGAACTGCTTGAAGAGGCCGGATTCTCAAAGGTGCATGTCTACTGGGAGGAGACCGACCCGGA
>JBATHJ010000399.1:0-3047 GCA_049666625.1 Gammaproteobacteria bacterium
TGGCTCAGGTCTATCAACTGTCCGGTGCTGTATTCTGCTTCGTCATCTAATTTGTATCTGACTTCTGAATTGATCTGTGTGCGTGGATGATCGCGACGATCAATATTTAAATCAAGAGCTATAGACATATCATGTACCCGCTGTTCTGGTGGACGTGTTTTTCTATATTTTAATGCAGTATAAATAAATGGGCTGGAACAGCTATTAAAAGCTGACCGAGTGGTAAAAAAGCATGACGAGTGACGAGGGAGGGTGTGCGAGTGATCAATATTGGGCAAATTCAGCCCAGGTATTGGCATACTGGACTGTTTCCAGTTACGTCCTGGGTTAGCAAAAATTGTTTACGGTTCCTGGTATTGTTACTTAAGTCATCCCTGATATGCTTATCAAAATAGTTCAATATCACCATCATAATTTCGCGCTTTGAGTAAACCTTCTTTTATCAGGTCATGATAATTACGTACCTGGTTACGGCCATGTTCTTTGGCGAAGTATAGCGACTGATCGGCGTGCTCGAGCACGGTGGTGTGATCCGGGCTGTCCAGTTTTGCTATGCCTATGCTGACCGTAACCTTTCCGACCTGTGGGAAATCATATGATTCTAATTGTTTTCTAAAGCGGTCAAAAATAGCAATGGCATCTGTTTCCAGGCACGGTGTCAGTACAACTACAAACTCCTCGCCGCCATAACGGAATAATAAATCCTGGCTTCTAAATGATTTCTTCATCAGGTCTGAAAAGAGTAGAAGCACCTCATCGCCATAGACGTGACCAAAGTTGTCATTAATGGCTTTGAAATGGTCAATGTCGAGGATTCCCAGCCAGTGATATGAGTGCTTTTTATCGCTGCGCCTTTTTTCGCCTTTAGTAGGCGAGTGTTTGATATCCATATCAGAAATCAGCTCAGAAAGTTGAGCATCAAATGTTTTGCGGTTAAGAAGTCCGGTTAGCGTGTCATGTTCATTGTCATCGATGATGGCGAGAAAGTTGCTGTATATTCGTATAAAACTGCGAATAAGTTTTTCCGAAGTTTCGGTGTGCTGATGTCCATATATATCCAGCACGCCGGTGACTGCGTTATTGACTACAACCGGGAATACTATCCTGCTGGCCATGCCTTGTGGTTTCGTAACAATCTCGCGACTGCTGATACAAAGAGAGGTACTTTCATCAAGTTGCACATGTTGATTTCCATATTCATCTGCAATACAGCCGAGTTTGTCCAGTTGTGCTCTATCGGGCATACATGCCGCAGATTCAAGGTATGTGCTGGTAGCATCGTTAGGTACGCGCAGAAATATGAGTGCTTCAAAGTCGATTAAGTCTGACAGGACTTCAACCAGAACCCGAATCAGAGATTTTTTGTCACGTTCCCCGGTAAAATGAATGATCGATTCTAATAAATTATGGTCATCTGTAGGCATTATTAAATCCTGTATTGTTATACGATCTTTCTCGGCTAACGTTTTGAGGTTGTTTATACCTTGTTTCCTATTCGGCGCGCTGCCCATTTTTATAACTATAAGCTAGCTGCAATCCGGGTCAGCTGCAGGTTTCTTCTGATATTAGTAAATACCAGTGTACTTACTGGCCATGAACTCTACTCAGTTACTTCTACACCACGCCAGAATGCTACATAATCTTTTATTTCTTTTGCAGCTTGTTCAGGCGCAGGGTAATACCAGGCAGCATCTTTGTTTTTCTCAGCGCCGACCTTTATCGAATAATAGCTGGCTTCGCCCTTCCAGGGGCAGTGCGACGTGGTGCCGCTGGGAGACAGGAAATTCATATTGACCGATGATGGCGGAAAATAGTGATTGTTTTCTACAACAACGGTTTCATCACTTTCTGCCAGGACCTGGTTGTTCCAGATGGCTTTCATTTTCTATCTCCCAACAATGTATAGCGCCAGATGTATGCGGAGAAAAATCATAGCAGCAGCCCGACCGGGAAGCATGACGCAGAGAGCGCTGTTATCCCGCTTTTTCGAATTGATCATAATTTAATCCCCGCGTCAGTTTTTATTTAAATGGCTTAAACGCCATATTGAGCGCTATCGAAATACCAGCCGTGTCTAACACCGATGATTATAAATCTGATAAATGAATTGACTTGGCATGTCTTCGGCGGTATCTTACCTGCTATATAGCAGTGATGCGAGGCTACAGGCTTATCTAAGGTCGGTTCTGGCTACGCGCTGTTGTTAGCGTTTGTCTGTCCGTGATAGCCCTGGGCAGGATATATAGCTAATCATGATAGGTATATGCTATGTCATGCCACAATCAGGGATGCCTGAAAAAATATGATCTGGACCTGATCGGGGTCTATGCACTTAAGCGTTACACGCAAGGCTTTAGCACGATCGAACTCATGTCCAGTGCAACGACCGAGTCTGAGCGCGCGCACATTGTCATGGCAACTATGATCGATCTGGATGATTGCAGGATTAGCGAACTCATCCCTTTTTGTAACAGGGAATGTCGACAACTGATGTTCGACTTCAGGGAACGCCTGCGCGAAATGATCATAAGACAGAAGACGCTCGATCAGGCAGGAGATCGCGAACAGGCGGCTTAACTGACCGCACCTGTTTCAATACCATGCCTCATTTACCCGCCGTGTTCTCTGCGGCAACAAGTTGTTCTTAATGAACGTCCAGCTTCCCCAGCTCACTCAAAATCTGCGTAATCAAGGATTCTCCCTGCGGCCCCATACGTGAACATAATTTGTCCGTATCACGTTCACCATCAATCATGTCTTTAAGTACCGCCCCGAGGTTGGCCATGTCGCCGCCGATGGCGGACATTTGTTCGGCCATGCCGCCGAGCATGATGACTGCGTTGGCATCACCGCGGCGGGCTTCGTTGATCATGCCAGCGATCATCGGTGCAGCGAGCGTGGCGTCGGGTTTTTGTTCGGGGTCGGGCAGGGTGTTCGGATCCTGCAAACCTTGCAGGATGGAAGCGGCGATGATCTGGTCTTCTTCGTCGAGGCCGTTGAGCAGGCTTTCTTCGCGGGTGCCGTTGATGATTTTGCGGATCACCACG
>JBATHJ010000400.1:0-2715 GCA_049666625.1 Gammaproteobacteria bacterium
GGCCGAACAACCACAGTTTTAACTTGACCCCGTCCATGAACAGGCGCGCTTTTATATTGTTGGCCGTCAAGTACTTCAACGCGAACACCAGTAACAATGGCGTTGCAAAAATCAGGTACCAGTACTCTACAAATATTGCAGATGCAGATATCAGGATTTTTGTATGGGTGGGAATTTCACCGCCAATATTTTTTATAAAGGGAATGAGTTGCGGCATCAGGTAGATCATTAAAAAACTGACCACTGCCAGCACGACCACCGAAACAATCGTCGGGTAGATCATGATCCTGCGGGTGTGCGCTGCAAGTTCATCCTGCCAGCGCAGGGTTTCTGCCAGGTCCTTTAACACTTCTGCCAGGCGGCCGGTTTCTTCACCGACGCGTACCAGTGTTACGTACACCTTGTCGAATATCTGTTTATGGTCTGACAGCGCGAGCGATAATGTTTTACCGCCTTCGATGTCATCAATAATGGTTTGCAGCACATCGGTAAAGCGCGAGTAGTCCATGCTGTCGCGCACATCACGCAGGCTGTCGAGCAGCGGCACGCCGGATTTTAATAATTGTTCGATGTGAAAGGTAAAGTTGATCAGCTCCCTGCGCGAGATGGTTTTACGGCGGAGAAATGATTTTGAAGCCTTGCTGTGTTCAACATAACTCAGCAGGTCGAAACCCATGCTGCCGAGACGTTTTTCGAGTTCCATCGGGTTACTGGCAATCATGGTGTCGGCCCTGACTTTGCCGACGGTATCGATTGTTCTGAACTTGTATTCGGGCACCTTATACCAGCCTCTGTGTCAGGTCGATGACGCGCGATACTTCCTGCAGCGATGTCTGTCCTTCAAGCACCCGGCGCACTGCATCATCGGCCAGGGTTTTATAACCCAGGCCCTTGGCGCAGGCTTTTAATTCACCCAGGGTGGCGCGTTTGGCGATTAGTTCATCCAGGTCATTGTCAATCCGCAGTGCTTCAACCACCGCCACGCGACCCTTGTAACCAGTGCCGCCACATTCCGGGCAGCCTTTTGCCTCGTATATCGTTAATTTTTCATTGATGTATTCGACACCGAGCAGTTTGCGCTCGACGTCACCCGCCATGGTGGATTGTTTACATTTTGTGCACAGCAGTCGAATCAGGCGCTGGCTGATGATGCCGATAATATTGCCGGTCATGATGTCGGGCAGTACACCGATGTCGAGCAATCGCGGCACGGCGCCAATCGCGGAATTGGTGTGCAGGGTCGACAACACCTGGTGACCGGTCATGGCTGCGCGAAATGCCATTTCGGCGGTGTCTTCATCGCGTATTTCACCGACCAGGATAATGTCCGGGTCCTGGCGCATCATGGAACGAATACCGGTGGCAAAATCCATGCGTGCAACTTCATTCACCGAGGTCTGGCGAATCATGTCGACCGGGTATTCCACCGGGTCTTCCAGCGTCATGATGTTGACCTGTTCGGATTTCACATGATTGAGCAGGGAATACAAGGTGGTGGTTTTACCGCTGCCGGTCGGCCCGGTGACCAGGATAATACCTTCGGGTCGCGCCATCATCAGGATCAGTGCATTCAGCGTGTCTTCATGCAGGCCCAGCTGATCCAGCGGCACGATACCTTTTGCGCGATCGAGCACGCGCAATACAATATTCTCACCATGCGTAGTCGGTTGCGCGGAAACACGAAAATCCACCCGGTGGCCCTGTACCTGCAGGCTCAGGCGGCCGTCCTGCGGGATACGCGTCTCGGCAATGTTCATACCGGACATGACTTTCAGACGCACCACGATCGCTGACCAGTAATCTTTGTGCAGGCTGCGTATCTGTCGCAGCACGCCATCAACGCGGTAACGTAAACGCAGAAAACCGTCTTCGGGTTCAAAGTGAATATCCGAGGCATCACGCTTGACCGCGTCGGCCAGGATTGCATCGACCAGCCGTACCAGTGGCTGGCTGTATTCATCATCGATTGCATCCAGGCTCTGGTAATCAATTTCACCGGTTTCGATTTCATGCAGAATGCCGTCGACCGACAGTTCATAACCGTAGAACTGGTCGATGGCTTTCTTGATTTCACTTTCACCGGAAATCAGCGGGATAATTTCTATTTTGCGTCCGACCACGGCGTGCAGGCGGTCTAACACCAGCAGGTCGGATGCATTTTTCATTGCAATCTTCAGCACCTGCTCCTGCTTGTTGAAGCTCACAGGCACGATGGTATGGCGCTCGGCAACATCCTTGCTGATTAATTCCAGCGCTTCACTTTCTGGCACGGCCTTTCTTAAATCGATACTGCCGACACCGAGCACCTGGCCGAGCACATCGCGCATAATCGATTCGGAGACAAACCCCAGGCTGATGAGAATTTCCCCGATCAGGCGCCCGCTTTTCTTTTGTTCGGTTAATGCGATTTCTACCTGGTCAACCGTGGCCAGGCCCTTGGCGATGAGTTCTTCGCCGAGCCTGACTTTCTTCCGGGTATGAGGTGCTGATGCGTTCATGGCTTTAACTGTTCGAGTCTTTTCTTCACCACGTCAGGTGAGAAGCTGATGTTGCTGTTTTGCGCAAGGCGCAGGGCGGTTTCATAAAAGCGCGCGGCTTCACCGGACTTGCCAATACGTTCGAGACTGACTGCAAGATTGTAGGCATAGTCAGCATTGGTAGCATCATTTTCAAATGCACTGAAGAACGCGGCCTGTGCTTCCGGCCATTTGCTTT
>JBATHJ010000401.1:0-1554 GCA_049666625.1 Gammaproteobacteria bacterium
GATTACAGTTATTCACGGCCCAACTCCCGCCGGGGTGACCCCGCGGTATACCCCAGCCTGCGCAGTCACGAAACCAATATCGTGGTCGCCATCGATACCAGCGGTTCGATTGGCGAAGACGAAATTCAGGAATTCATCACCGAGGTCGACGCCATCAAAAGCCAGGTGCGCGCACGCGTGACTTTGCTCACCTGCGACTCGGAATTAAACTACGGTTGCCCGTGGACCTTTGAACCCTGGGACGAATTCAAATTTGATGTCGAAATCCGCGGCGGTGGTGGTACCAACTTCCGCCCGGTGTTCGAATGGGTGGATGCGCTGGACAACGCACCCGGGCTGGTGATTTATTTCACCGACGCAGAGGGCGTATTTCCCGAAGCCGAACCCGACTACCCGGTCAGCTGGCTGGTAAAAGGCAAAGCCAAAGTACCGTTTGGTCAGCGGATACAGTTGAATTGAAAACTTAAAACAAACATTGAACCGCAGAGGCGCAGAGGGCGCAGAGAAAAACTAATGCTTACTGTTAAAGCCAGTTAATATGCTCTATTCAAAGTTTTTATGCAGGGTGCGAATGGCACAGCTTCCAGAATATGTATAAAGTCGTTCAATGATTCAGCATTATTTTTTAGCAAATAAAGTTTTGTTTTTCTCCGTGTCCTCTGCGCCTCTGCGGTTTCGCCTTTAGCTTTTAAAATTAAACATGGATCTATCAGCAGAAGACAATCTCCGTATCAACGTACTGCTTGCGCAGAAACTGCAGGCGGTGCGTATTGATGAATCTAAAATGATTGTCTACGCGCTTACCGATCGTGGCGAAGCCAGGGTGCCGCTCAATCCCAACTGCAAGGACGAGAAATACATCAAGCAGGTGAAGTCGGTGTTGTCTACCCACGTGATGGGTTCGCCCGGCGGTTACCCGGTGTTTTTGAAACGCTGGACGCGCATGGGCCAGGCGCGCGAGGAAACCCTGGGGCAATTGCTGTTGCTGGGTGAACCCGAAGCCGTGGTTGCGGCGGTGCACGCCAAAGGTTTATCCGACGAGCTCGCCGAGCGTGCGTGGTGGGCCATGCCGTCAGCGGAAAACGCGCGCCGCATGCTGGAAAAAGACGCGGTGGTGCAGGGCAAAACCGGCAAGGTGCTGGCCGAGTTCCTGCTCGAATTTTTGCCCTTTGAAGAAGACCAGCGCGACATGATTGAATCCGTGCGCCTGGTGTTGCAGCCGGGATTGATCAGCGAAGCCGACAAGCTCGGCCTGTGGTCCAAAGCCGGCACCCGGCGCAGTTTTTATGTTGGTTTTTTGCACGCGCTGCCGGATGAGCTGCCCGGTGACACGACGGCGCGCGATGACCTTGAATCGCTGCGCACAAAACTTTCGCCACTGGTAGAAGCCGGCAATGCTACGGCTGTTATGCTGCTCAAATTGCACACCCCGGCCGGGCAGGCATTTCTCAAGACGGTAGAAAACGCGTTGAAAAAACCCGGCGACCAGCACGTGGTGGAATCCCTGTTCGATGCGATTGCAAACTATTTTGCGCCGGTCAAAATGCAGGCCTG
>JBATHJ010000402.1:0-1611 GCA_049666625.1 Gammaproteobacteria bacterium
GAGTACGTCATCGGTACTTCCTACAACTTCGTAGGCCTTTACCGTAACGCGCAACAATGCACAATCAGCTGATGCCAGGAAGGTGCCGAAATCGGGGTGCCTTGCCAGGTAGGCCTGCATAACGGCAGCGCGATCATCAGCAGGAACTTCTGATGCATTACCGTGTGCTGTAATAACCAGGCCCCGGTGTGCAGCTGAGTCCGTCGCGTTTCGGTTGTCTATCAACAAAGCGACGCGTCCGTCTTTTGACAGGCTGGTGTACTTTAATGTTGCGCGATACGTGGCAACGATGAGATAGCGGAGTCCATCCATGGGCGCGAACGCCATCAGGCTGGCGTGCGGCTGGCCTTCGTGCTGAGTCGCCATGACTGCAAAACGACTGACGTCAAGCACGTGTTGAATTTGATCACTGGTATTCATGCATGCCTCGATGCCTGTGCGTGATTCGAAATTTAAAAGCAAATTGTGCTGTGATTAACATTGTGCGTGTATGTTCTATATTATGCATCAGTAATTTGCATAGACAGTGGATTAACGAGCGATAGTAGTCCAGTTCTTAACAGCATGCGTAGCTGCCATAAATCGTCGGACAGAGAAGGGGAAGATGGTTGTGCTCAGTCACAAAAGGTCCGTTCAGCTTTTTTGACTGCCTGTTCGATGACCATGCCGGCATACACCTGGGCAGAAAATTCATAGCCACTAACACAGCAGTTGATCAATGCGGGCACGAGTGCGCCTGGAATAACCGACGCGACAGTATTGGGCGCATCCGGCCCGCCCATATCGGTTCGCAACCAGCCGGGGTCGAGGAGGTTGATTGCAACACCGCTGTCCTCGAGTGTCGGCGCAAGGTCGAGTGTAAACTTGCTTATCGCGGCTTTTGATACGGCATAGGGCGCAAGCTGGGGTTGATCGCGAATGCCCGAGCATAGATTTATAACTCTGCCCCAGCGCCTTTCGATCATGGACGGAATGAACGCATTGCAGATATGCACCTGGCTTATCACATTAATCTCAAAGCTTGTGCGAAAGTCATCGCCGGGTATATGCCAGACATCATTGTTATAGGGCATCATTAACCCGGCATTATTGTAAATGATGTCTATTTGTGGGGCAGCGCTTTTAATTTCAGTCACTAAATCTGCAACCTGTTCCGGTTTAGACAGGTCGGCCGAGACAGATATAACACGAACTGTATTCCTGAGGGCAATGTCATCAGCAAGCAATTTTGTGTGTTCAATCGATCTTGAATGCAGCACCAGGTTGCAGCCCAGCTTGCCGAGGCCAATAGAAATTTCTTTGCCAATGCCTCTGCTGGCGCCAGTGACCAGTGCCCATTTTCCGCTGATGTCGATCATAGTTAGCCTGATTACTGCGCTGCGCCAGGCATTTTTTCATGGCTGACAAATATCAGTTTACCTGTGTCAAAACCCGATGCGCTGGCTTTTTCGATAAGCATATTTATTAATTCCTGGCTTATAGCCGGGTCTCTGGCCAGGATCCATAAGTATGATGTGTCAGGTCCGCTAACGAGTGAGTACTGATAATTTTCATGGTCAAGTTCAAAAACAATATAAGAACCATAGAAGGGGCCGAAGAAAGAAACTTTCA
>JBATHJ010000403.1:0-4242 GCA_049666625.1 Gammaproteobacteria bacterium
TGTCTGGACAGCCCCAATCGATCGGTGACGGCTATGCCATGACAGCAGCACCGGGACATTCGTATCACACCGGCGGCATGGGACATGCAACCGGTGGACAGGCGCCTCACCCGGGTGGCCAGCCTCCGCAGGGCGGTCCTGCGCAGGGTGACCCAGCGCAGGGCGGTTCCGCGCAGGCACCTGCCGAGGGTGGACAATATTCTCATTTTGTTGCCGGTCTGCCCGCGGGCCAGGTGAGTCAGACGATTGGCAACTATATTGGCGCCCCGATCCAGAAAGGCGGCGCCGAAGGCGGCGCGGGTGGCGCCTACTTCCCGGCCAGCACACCCCAGCACTTTGGCCACCAGGAAATTCTTACCGCACTTTCCGGGGTGCAGTCATTACCCCAGTTCGTGCAGCCCGACCAGTTACGCTTCGATGCTGCTGCGGTCAAGGAAGCGGTCGTCAGTGAGATTGCGAAAAAATCCGGTGGCGTTGTTACCAAGCGCATTAACCAGATTGCTGAAAAAACCATCGATTTCATCGAGCTCATATTTGATGCCATCATCGATGATGAAGATATTTCCGACACCATCAAGGCACTGCTGTTACGTTTGCAAATTCCAATCATCAAGGCCTCGATGCTGGATCCGGAATTTTTCATTTACGACACCCATCCCGCGCGCCTGTTACTCGATGGTATTGCCGAAGTCGGCGTTGGCGTCAATGACCATGATGATGAAACCTATGTTGAACTGGACAAGATTGTTTCCATCATCCTGAGTGATTACGAGTTACAGCCCAGTACTTTCGATAAGGCGCTTGCCAAGCTCAACGAGTACATTGAAAAGCAGGAAGCGCTTGCCCGCGAAAAAGAAGAGGCGGCGCAAAAACAAATTTTACGGGAACATGCGCGAAATACGGTACTTAAAGCACTGCGCACAATTACCACCGGCAAAACCTTGCCCGACAGCATTCACCCGTTGATATTAAAACGCTGGCCAACGCTGATGTTCAATCATTATCTTGCCAACGGCAAAGAAAATGAATCATGGGTCATCATTGTAGAGTTGTTGCGCGAACTTGTTGAAAGCGTACAACCGCTCGCCGAACCCGAAGATCTTGCACATCTTAATGCCACGCGCGAGTCGCTGGTATCGCGTGCCCGCGAACATCTGAACAAAACCAACCAGTCGAAAAAAGATATCGACCAGGTTCTGGAGGGGCTCGAAGATGCTCACCAGCAACTCATTGACCGCACTCACTTCGCCATCGAAGAAGTTGAAGTTGCAAGCCAGAAGCTTGCTGAAATTGAACAGGAACGTGCGAAGGAACTACCGAGAGACGAAGAAACCGGCGAGCCCATTCCGCCGAAAATCGTTGTACCCGTGGCAGCCCGGCCGAAATTACCCCACAATATTATGCCGGGCATGTGGTTCCAGGTGTATATCGGTGATGACAAGCCAGCGCGCAGGGCAAAACTGTCAGTGATTATCGTCGAAGATTCAAAACTGGTATTTGTAAATCACAATGGCGATATTATTGTCGAAAAAGAATTTGATGAATTCACCAAAGAAGTTGAGGAAGGCTTATCCAGGGTCATCATGGGCCACTCGATTTTCGACCACGCCCTGAGTTCTGTTATTGGACAACTTCGTCCAGAGTAGAAAAGATTAGCGACAGGTTTTGCGGATCTGTTCGCGCAGGCGCGCTTCCGAACTTTTGCGCTGATCTGAAGAATAAAAGACCCTGTTTCCATCCTTGTCCAGCTTGTACATTGCGCTCGCCCGTTCAGCGCGACGCAGCCTGTCTTTCAGCAGTACACATCGGCGTTGCCGTTTTTCTTTCTCGACGCGATTTTTTTCGCGCAGCTCTTCTTTCTCCAGCCGGTCTTCCTGCATGGCATCGAGCAGGCGCTGACGCTTTTCATCACGGGCTTCATCATCCAGCGCAAATCCGGAGGAAGACTCCATATCTACATTCAGTTCTTCAGCATCTGCCGGCCCACCCGGCCGGTCACCGTAATGCACCTGGCCGTCACTGTCGGTCCATTTATAAACACCGGCATGCAGCGGCAATGCAGTTAACAGCAAGGTCATGGATAAAAATAAACTTCGCATGCTGGTCTCTTTATGTAAGGCACTGACGATTTGTATCAGTAATAACATCCGGCAATAGAATCCAACAACAGGAAACCGGGCAAACCCCGGTTTCCTGTATTCAATACCTGTTGCAGTTACAGAATATAACCACGTTCATCATGCTGCGTGGTATCGAGACCTTCGGTTTCTTCTTCGTCAGAAACGCGCAGTCCAACCGTTGCGCCGACTAATTTAAGAATGAGATAGGTGATGACTGCCGTCCATGTCAGGGTGGCGATAATGCCCAGCAATTGCACGCTGAGCTGCGAACCCATATTCATGCCCTCGGCGTATCCGGCACCGCCGAGGCTCGCTGATACAAAGACCCCCGCAAACAAGGTACCGAGGATGCCACCGACACCGTGCACCGGGAACACATCGAGTGAATCATCGATTTTCAGGGTGCGCTTGATAAAGCCGGTGGCGAAGAAACACACGATACCCGCGCTGGTTCCAATCACCAGTGCACCCATGGGGCCAACAAATCCGGAGGCCGGTGTAATTGTACCCAGCCCGGCGACCATCCCGGTGACGGTACCCAGGGCACTGGGCTTGCCGTACTTGATCCACTCCATCACCGCCCAGGTAAAGGCGCCACAGGCGGCGCTGATGTGGGTCACCAGCATCGCCATCCCGGCATCACCATTGGCGGCCACCGCGCTGCCTGCATTGAAACCAAACCAGCCGACCCAGAGCATGCCCGCGCCGGTCACGGTCATGGTCATGTTGTGCGGCATCATCGGGGTTTCCGGGAAGCCGTTACGATTACCCATGACAACCGCTGCGACAATCGCGGCGACGCCGGCAGTGATATGCACCACGGTACCACCGGCAAAATCGAGCAGGCCTTTCTCACCCAGCCAGCCGCCGCCCCATACCCAGTGACAAACCGGCAAGTACACCAGTGTGACCCAGAAGATACTGAACAGCAGCATGGCGGAAAATTTCATGCGTTCGGCAAAACCACCCACCACCAGTGCCGGAGTAATGATTGCAAATGTCATCTGGAACATGACAAAGACCGTTTCTGGCAATGTTCCGCTGGTGGATTCGCGCGTGACTTCGCCGAGGAACAGGTTGTTCAGGCCGCCCAGCCAGGCATTGCCTTCACCGAATGCCAGGCTGTATCCATAAATCACCCATAGAATAGTGACAACGCAGGCAATCATAAAACATTGCATCAATACCGAGAGTACGTTTTTGCTGCGCACCAGGCCGCCATAAAATAACGCCAGCCCGGGCAGGGTCATAAATAGCACCAGTGCTGTCGATGTCAGTATCCAGGCGGTATCACCGCTATCAACGCCCTCGGCATGGGCGAGCCCCGGCAACAACAGCAGTATAGAGATAAGCCCGAGTGCCAGACTTTTATATGAATTCATAGCATTTCCCCATGGATAGTGTGTTCTCGATTCAAGGTGGCGATCCTGCTCAACGAAGCCTGTGCTGCTGCCACAGGCTTGCACAGAACCTGGCAATGGCCAGCTCGCTTCGGCCAGCGTAGTGTTCGTTGATGTGCTGCTTATTACAATGCTTCGTCGCCTGTCTCGCCGGTGCGAATACGCATAGCCTGCTCAACAGGCAATACAAAAATTTTGCCATCGCCGATTTTGCCGGTATTGGCGGCGCTGCGGATTGCGTTTACCACGGTGTCGACCAGGTCATCGCTGACCGCGGTTTCGATTTTGACTTTAGGTAGAAAATCGACTTTATATTCGGCGCCGCGGTAGAGTTCGGTGTGGCCTTTCTGTCGGCCGAAGCCTTTAACCTCGGACACGGTAATACCCTTGATACCAATCTCCGAGAGCGCTTCGCGTACATCGTCGAGCTTGAACGGCTTGATAATAGCCTTGATGAGTTTCATTCTGACTCCTGGTTATGAGTGCTGGCTCAGTACATACATGGCCCCATGGCCGTAGATGCATGAACAAGAAATGTTTTTTACCATATCTGGCGACGAATCGCATATCCCGGACAAAAAAAAGCCGGGTGCTTGCGCACCCGGCTAACTACATTACCAACAGGAGTCTATTATTTGCTGGTAAATTCTGGGTAGGCTTCGAGGCCACATTCGCCGATATCGACGCCTTCGTACTCTTCCTCAGCAGATACCCGGATACCC
>JBATHJ010000404.1:0-1641 GCA_049666625.1 Gammaproteobacteria bacterium
GCTTTGACCACCAGCGCCGAGAGCAGCGCACTCACCGGCGCCGGTGCGCTGGCATGCGCCGGTGGCAACCAGAAATGCAGCGGGAACAATGCCGTTTTCAGCGCCAGCCCGGCACTCATCAAGCCCAGCGCGGCCCACACTGCAGGCGTATCATCGACGCGCTGTGCGAGCAGTGCAATGTCGACCGTGCCAAAACTGTGATACAGCAAGGCAACCCCCAGCAGGTAGAGCAGCGAACCCAGCAAGCTGGCAAGCAGATAGCGCATCGCCGCACCGAGCGCTTCCCCGCCACCGGCCAGGGCGGCAAGCGCGACCGATGCCAGACCCATCAATTCCAGCGTGACATAGAGGTTGAAAATATCGGCCGAAAGAAACAGCGCGTTAAGCGCTGCCAGCAGAAACAGCCACAACGGCCAGAAGCGTTGCGCATCTTTGCGCCCAAAATACGCCGCCGAATAGACACTGATACCTAGCCCCACCAGTGCAGTTGTCGTCAGCAACAACAGACTTAAACCATCGGCAGTCAGTTCGATACCCAGCGGTGCGTCCCAGCCACCGATGGTGTGATGATAGACACCTTTATGCCACAGCTGCCAGCCCAGGCCTGTTACCGCCAGAACAACTGCGCAAGCCGTCAACAGTCCCAGTAGAATCGAGACGCGCGGCCACAGAAAGCAGATCATGCCAGTCACCAGCGGCAGTAAAATAAGCACGATTGCCCAGGGAACATTCGCGAACATCTGTTCCATTTAGGCTATTCCTGCTGATCTTCGGGGAGCTGCGCGCGACCAGTTGCGGTATTCAGCCGCAACATCAGGGTGAGCGCCAGCGCAGTCGCCGAAACCGCCACCACGATGCCGGTAATGACCATGGCCTGCGGTACTGCGTCCGGAGCAGCTTCGCCATTACGCTTCGCCAGTGCCACCAGTATCAGGAAAACCCCGCTGCCCATAACATTGATCGCGAGAATTTTGCGCAGCAGGTGCGCGTGCACAATCAGCGCATACAACCCCAGCGAAAACAGTCCGACACCGACGAGTGCATACAACCATGCAAAGCTCATCTTTGCGCTCCATTGCGCTGGCGATTGTGATGGTTATCGTCCCGGGGATCGCCGCCCATAAACAATGCTGCCAGCGTTGCGCCAATGGAAAAAGTCGCGCTGGCTTCCAGCAGCAGGATCAGCGCGCCTGCGTGTTGCCGCGGATAGTGCAATAACTGATGTTCAATCAGCAGGGTGACCACGGCCACTGCTACGAAAACCGCCGGGCCTGCCACCAGCACCAGTCGCAACGGCAGCCCCTGCATACGCGGGTGCAGGCGCCAGCCCGCCAGCAGTAACATGACACCCGCTGCGCCGAGTACTGATCCCGCCTGGAATGCACCGCCAGGTGCATGCGCACCCACCCACAGCAAATACGCTGATACCAGAATGAATACCGGCACCAGCAGGCGTGACAAAGTATCCAGCACCGGATTTGCAGTTAACTCAGTCGACACGATATCGCCACGCAATGACCAGGCGCCTAGCAGCGCCACCAGCAGCACAATTATTTCCAGCAGGGTGTCGTAACTGCGAAAGTTGAGCAGCACTGCAGTCACCGGGTTACTCACCCCGCTCAGTTCAATATGGTCTGCAAC
>JBATHJ010000405.1:0-13673 GCA_049666625.1 Gammaproteobacteria bacterium
GCAAATATTTAATCCCGATCACGACACCGATTAATCCAAGCAACAGCAGAAAACCGTAATTGACCACGAAGTCACTGATCGCAATCAGGCCCAGGGTGAGTGCAGGTAATTCCTGGCCGATATCGTCGAACACCGAGACCACCTGCGGCACGATATTGGTCATCAGGAAAATCACGATCACCACTGCAAAAAATGACAGCACCGCCGGGTAGATCAGCGCCTGGCGCACCTTGCTTTGCAGTTCCTGCTGGCTTTCGGTGTAATCCGCCAGGCGTTCGAGCACGGTATCGAGATGACCGGACGATTCGCCCGCAGCCACCGTGGCGCGGTACAGCTCGGGAAATACTTTGGGATATTCGGCCAGACCTGCTGCCAGGGTATGGCCTTCGAGGACCTTTGAGCGCACCCCAAAAATCATGCTTTTGATGCGCTGTTTTTCCGACTGGTTGGCCACCGAGGCAAGTGATTCTTCCAGTGGCAGTGCAGCCTGGATCAGGGTGGCGAGATGGCGGGTAAACAATGCCAGCTCGGTAGCACTGATGCCGCGCTGTATTAGTGCGGGTGTTCGGGGTGTTGCATCGCCGGGTTTTTTCTTGCTGCGTTTTACAATCGTGGCGTCGATTTGCATCGGCATCAGGCCTTTGTCGCGCAGCATCTGCCGCACCTGGCGCGCAGTGTCACCTTCAGCAACGCCTTTGCGTTCCTTGCCCTTGCTATCGAGTGCTATGTATTCGAACGCGGCCACGGCTTAACAGATAAATGAAAAGTTAAAAATGAAAAATGAAAAATGGAAAGGCAAAAGCAAGCTCGACTGTGCGGGTTTACAGGCTGTTACATTTTTCATTTTTCATTTTTCACTTTTAATTTTTACTTCATCAGTCTTCTTTACTGACCCGAATCACTTCTTCCAGCGAGGTGATGCCGCGCAGGATTACGCGGCGGCCGTCCTGGCGCAGGCTGGCGGAATAGGTGCGGGCATAGGTTTCCATCGCGTGCTCGCCTTCGCCTTCGTGAATCATGTCCATCAGGGTGTCATCTACCGGGATGAATTCGTACAGCCCGGTGCGGCCGCTATAACCCAGCTGATTGCATTGTTTACAGCCGACCGCGCTGTATATTGTCGGGGTTTCATCTTCAGCAAGATTGAGCCAGGCGCGTTCACTGGGTGTGATGGTGTGCGGTTTTTTGCAATGCGTGCAGAGCTTGCGCACCAGCCGCTGGGCCATCACGCCGATCAGGCTGGAGGCGAGCAAAAACGGCTCGACACCCATGTCGCGCAGACGCGTGATGGCACCGATCGCGCTGTTAGTGTGCAGGGTTGAGAGCACCAGGTGACCGGTCAAACTCGCCTGGACTGAAATCGATGCTGTTTCCAGGTCACGTATCTCCCCGATCATTACCACGTCGGGGTCCTGGCGCAGGATCGAGCGCAGGCCGCGAGCAAAGCTCATGTCGACTTTATTATTGACCTGGGTCTGGCCGATGCCGTCGATGTAATACTCGATCGGGTCTTCCACCGTGAGAATATTGCGCGAGTTGATATTGAGCCGGGTCAGGCCGGCGTATAGCGTGGTGGTTTTACCGGAGCCTGTGGGGCCGGTAACGAGAATAATGCCATACGGTTTATGCAGCATGTGATCAAACTGCTTTTCGATGGTTGCATCCATGCCCAGCTGTTCGAGATCGAGCCGGCCGGCCTGCTTGTCGAGCAGGCGCATGACCACGCGCTCACCGTACCCCGAGGGCAGGGTAGAAACACGCACGTCGACCGCACGCCCGGCGACGCGTAATGAAATACGCCCGTCCTGCGGCACACGTTTTTCGGCGATGTCGAGTTTGGCCATGACCTTGATGCGCGAAATCACCAGCGGCGCGATATTGCCCGGCGGCTTGAGTATTTCGCGCAACATGCCGTCGACACGAAAGCGCACGCGCATGCGATTTTCAAACGGTTCGACGTGAATATCCGAGGCATTGATCTTGATCGCCTCGGTGAGCAGTGCATTAATCAGCCGAATGATGGGCGCATCATCCTCGGCTTCCATCAGGTCTTCGGGTTCGAGGGTCTGCGCCAGCTGGTCGAGGTCGAGCTCGTCGCCGACACCTTCCATCATCGCCATCGCCTGGTCGCTGCCCTGTTCGTAGGTTTGCGCCAGCAGGGCGGCAAATTGTTCGTCGGAAGCAGAATTGAGACTGATCGGCCGGCCGGTCACACGGCGCACTTCGGCAAGAATCGAAGGGCTGAAATCTTGCCGCGTCAGCAGGTGAATACGCTCAGCTTCGATCTGGCTGATGAGCACGCCGTGGCGCTTGGCAAACGCGTACGGCAGGCATAGCGGGGTAAGCGGGGTGTCCTGCGCTGCGCTGTCCGCAGTGTCCATCATATGCCTTCCCAGTCGTAGATGATCGGGCCGTCGTCCTCGGGTTCCTGCTCGGCGCGCGGCTTGAGTTCAGGTAACTCGGGCATGACCGGGGGTTTTTCATCCAGCAGGCCAAAACCGTCGTCGTATTTTTCATCCTGCTGCAACTGGCGCAGGTAATTGTATTTTTCGTTGGTGACAATGGCGGCGTCGTGAAAGTCGCGCAATATACTCGGGCGCAGGAACACCATCAGGTTCTGCTTGCTCTTGGAGGTGGATTCCGAAGTAAACAGCTTGCCGAGCAGCGGGATATCACCCAGTAGCGGTATCTTGGTGATGGTGTCATTGGCCGATTCTTCGATCAGGCCGCCAAGTACCAGGATGGCGCCGTCATCCACCAGCACGCTGGTTTTGATCGAGCGTTTTCGCGTGGTCGGGCCCGAGGTTTCACTGGTGCTGGCAACGCTGGAGGTTTCCTGTTCGAGGTCGAGCTTGATGGTGTCGCCTTCGTTGACCTGCGGGGTGACTTTCAGCGTCAGGCCCACGTCCTGGCGTTCGATGGTCTGGAACGGGTTGGTCGAAGTGGTGGCGGCATTGGTGAACTGGCCGGTAATAAAGGGCACGTTCTGACCGACCACGATTTCGGCTTCTTCGTTATCCAGCGTGACGATACTGGGTGTTGACAGAATATTGGTGGCGGCATCTGACGCCAGTGCACGCAGCAACAGTGCGTAGCGGGTGCCGTTGCTCAGGGTTTTACCGGCTGCGAGGGTGAGCCCGGAGCCGACGTTTACCCCGCCACCGGCACTGCCCGCTGCGAGGCCGGTGAGTATTTCACCGATACCTGCGAGATTGCTCAGTCCAACAGGCACATTGCCCGAGTCTTTCTGGGAGCCATCCACTGCCATGCCGACACCGATTTCCTTGTTCAGGGTGGAAGTGATTTCGGCGATGATGGCTTCGATCAGCACCTGGGCGCGGCGAATATCGAGCTGGCGTATCACCGCCTTGAGATTGCGCAGGGTGTTGGGGTCGGCGGTGATGATGAGTGCGTTGGTTTCTTCGTCAGCCTGGATAATGGCGGTATCTGAAATAACGCTGCTCGAACGCGCGGCGGCTGCTGCGGCTGCGGCGGCGGTTTTTGCCACGGGTCTCGCGCTTTTGCCGGTGCCCGCTGAGCTGGTCTGGATGCCGGTCAGAATGGTCGCCAGGTTCTCGGCCTTGGCGTATTTCAGGTAAATCACGCTGGTATTGCCACCGTCTTCCAGTGGCGTGTCGAGATGCATGATGGTGGTGCGCGCCTTGAGCCTTGCACCGCGATCGCCCGTCATCAGGATGCTGTTAGTACGGTCATCCGAGGCCAGCGTCAGCGTCGTCGGGTCATTCTTGCCCGCGGTCTGGTTGAGCGAGTTAAGAATACGTACCAGCTCGGAAGCGGAGGCATACTTGAGCTGAATAATTTCCAGCTCATCACTTTCAGCGCGGTCGACACCTGAAATGATTTTCAACAGGCGCGAGATGTTGGCTGCATGGTCGGTGATAATAAGCGAATTGGTCGGCGCATAGGCGGCGAGGTGGCCCTGCTGCGGCACCAGCGGGCGCAGGATCGGCACCAGTTGCGCGGCGGGTACATGGTCGAGGCGAATCACCCGGGTAATCAGTTCATCGCCGGAATTCTCGAGGCTGCCCTGTATCAGCGGCAGCGGCCCCTGCTTGGCGTTGACTTCGGGCACGATCTTGATCACCGCGCCGGTGGGTACCGCGGCGAAGCCGTGCACCTGTAATACCGAGAGAAAGACTTCGTAGACTTCTTCGGGTGACATGGTGTTGGCCGACACCACGGTCACCTTGGCCTTGACCCGGGGATCAATAATGAAATTTTTACCGGTGAATTTTGAAACCGTGCTGATCAATGCGCGGATATCAGCATCCTTGAGATTCAACGTGATCTGGTCAGCCGCGTGCAGTGCGCTGGTAAAACCCAGCAGGAAAACCAGCGCAAACAGCAAGGAGGTGCGCATTTTGCTAATGACGGGGCCGGCCTGGCTGACGGCAACATGCGTCTTTTTGTTGTACATTCAAGGAATTCCGTTAAAAACCTGTGGCGGATTATACTTATTGTAGCTGAATATTTAATGGTACTTCGTTACCATTTCGTTTAACAGTGATATTGAGATTCGACGCCGTGCTGAGTTTACGCAAGGCACCGATGCCATTCTGGGGATTATCCAGTCTGATACCGTTAATAGAAGTGATGATATCACTGCTTTCGAGGCCGATCTGGCCGAGCAGTTCCCTGCCTTTGGCCTGGGGCTGCAGCCGGTAACCAATCTGTTTACCGTTTTCCTTGACCACCACCGGCAGCGCAAAATCACCGAACGAGGTCGGGTTACGCATGATGGTTTTGCGAATAATGCCGAGCGCTTCCGCCGGGCTGCTGGCCGAGGCGATGCTGTTGTCTGATCTGCTGCTACTGGCCAGCTCGAGCCCGGCATCTTTGGTCAGTTTAAGGATTTCAAGCTGGCCGTTGCGTAGCAGCAGCACGTGTTCGGCGTGAACTTCGCGCAGTCGTGCATTGCCCGGCAGGGTGTCATCGATGCCGTAAATTTCTTCCTTGCCATTCTTGCCGCTGGAAATAATCGCGATCGCATACTGGGGGGAGTCGGCTGCCAGCACACCGCGCAGCACCAGGTTGAGCCGGGTTTCGGTCGCGACCTGGGGGGTATTGACGGTATTTTTCTCGGCCTGACCAAACAGGTGTGCACTGGCGAGCTGGGCTGCGATGTTACGCGGGTTTTGCATGGGCTGCTGTGACATCGGGCTCTGCACTGGTGGCGCGGTCAGCGACGCGTCCTGCGGTAGCAGCATCCAGGTCAGCTTTGCCAGCGCGTGCGCACAGAAAACCACCAGCACAAGGCTGATCAGTGTAGCAATATGCTTAGGCAGGGATTGCGGTATAAGTGCGGGTTTTAACACGGGGCAGGGATAAACATAGTTATTGGCACCAGGGCGTTGATTCTAGCAGCACACGACCGTCGCTGCAGGATCCATCGTGTGCGCTAGTGCCCGGTTTTACGGCAAAAACGATAAATTGCAATTTCACCGAACAGGTTGGGAAACAGTCGCATCAACAGCGTGCTGCGTCTGTGGGTATGGTCTACCACGGTGCGTTGCAGGATATGGATACCACGGTCATGGCACAGCCGCTCAAAATCACGCACCGTGCAGAGGTGTACATTGGGCGTGTTATACCACTGGTTTGGCAGGCTCTTGGTGACGGGCATATAGCCGCCGAGTCCGAGTTGAGCGCGGCCTCGCCAGTGGGCCATATTGGGGAATGTGACGATGCCTTCACTGCCCACGCGCAGCATTTCTTCAATCAGTAAATCGGGGTGCGCCGTGGCCTGTAAGGTCTGGCTCATCACCACGTAGTCAAAACTGTTGTCTGCAAAATAATCCTCGAGGCCGTTGTTGAGGTCGGTCTGGATAACATTGACACGTTCGTGCAGGCAGATTTCCAGGTTACGTTCGCTGATTTCCAGCCCGTAACCGTTGACCTGCTGGTGCTCGCGCAGGTACTTGAGCAAGGTGCCGTCACCGCAGCCGAGGTCGAGCACACTGGCGCCGGGTTTAATCCAGCTGGCGATGATGGCGAGGTCGGCGCGTAATGTCATAGCCGCTCCATGATGCCCTGCATGTAACTGCCAAACACTTTCATGTAATGCGGGCTCGGAATCAGGAACGCATCGTGGCCCTGTTCGGATTCGATTTCGACATAGCTGACCTGTTTTCGGGCCGCGAGCAATGCTTTTACGATTTCGCGCGAACGCTCGGGCGAAAAACGCCAGTCGGAGGTGAATGACATCACCATGAAGCGTGCGCTGGCGCATTCCAGTGCAGTCACCAGGTTGTCATTGAATTCGCGCGCGGGATCGAAATAGTCCAGCGACTTGGTCATTAACAGGTAGGTGTTGGCATCGAAACGTTCGACAAACGAACGCCCCTGGTAACGCAGGTAACTCTCCACCTGGAAATCCACATCGAAACCGAAACTGAGTTTGCCTTCGCGCAGTTCACGACCGAATTTGTCGCGCATGGCGTTATCGGACAAATAGGTAATATGGCCGAGCATGCGAGCCAGCATCAGTCCGCGGCGTGGAATACTGTGGTGTTCGAGGTAATGGCCGTCATGAAAATCAGGGTCGGACTGAATCGCCTGCCGTGCGACTTCGTTGAAGGCAATGTTCTGCGCCGACAGCTTGGGCGCCGCGGCGATCACCAGTGCGTGCTTCACCAGTGCGGGGTATTCGATGCTCCATTGCATCACCTGCATGCCGCCAAGACTGCCGCCGATAATGGCGCACCAGCTGTCGATGCCGAGGCTGGTCATCAAGCGTTGCTGGCTGTTGACCCAGTCGCGCACGGTGATAATGGGAAAATCCGGTCCCCAGTATTTGTCGCTGCCGGGTTTTTTTGTGTTGGGCCCGCTGCTGCCTTTGCAGCCACCGAGATTGTTAAGACTGACGACAAAAAAGTGACGGGTATCGATGGGCTTGCCCGGGCCGATGGCGGAATCCCACCAGCCGGGTTTTTTGTCTTCCATCGTGTGATAACCCGCGGCGTGCTGGTCACCCGACAGCGCATGGCAGATCAGTACCGCATTATTACCCGCAGCATTAAGTTCGCCGTAGGTTTCGTAGGCGATGTCGTAATGTTCCAGCGTTTTGCCGCATTCGAGCAACAGCGGTTCGGCAAAATGCTGTGTTTGCGGAATGACTATTCCGACTGAATCCGGACTCAGGGTTTCGGGCATGGCTGCATGGCTGATTGAATTGTGCGCAGTGTATCAGCTTGTTAAAAAAAGGCTATCTTGTTCACTTGCTATCCGGGCTGCTGCGCGCCAGCAGGTTCGGGGTTTCGCCCTTGTCGAGCTGGGTTAACCACTGCTCGAGTCGGGCCTGTCCCTTGCGCCAGAAAGTGCGGCAGGCCTTGAGATAATTAATCACTGTAGTGCGTTCGTTGCGTTTTAGCAGGTCACTGGCCAGTTGCAGGTCCGGCCCGTTGTTGTCGAGAATGTCTGAACCGGGTGCCTGGCCCGCCGCCAGCAGGTAGCGTTTGGCAGTGGCGATATCGCCTTTAAGCAGGGCGGTGCGGCCGAGAATAATGCGACTGTGATGCAAGGCAGAGGCGTAGTTCCAGTCCTGGGGATACGCTGGCGCAAGTTCGTGCAGGTCACGCGCAAACTGTTCGGCCTTGTCGTACAGTTTGAGCTCCATCGCGGTTCTCGCCGTTGTGTCGAGCAGGATGTAGCGCTGGTAGTCGCTCGCCTCGGCGAGCAGGGCTTCGAGTTTTTCCAGGCGGATTTCCAGTGCCTGCGCCAGCGGGGTGTACGGTGGCAGGCTGGTATATTTTACTGCTGTCCATGCCAGCGCAGGCAGTATAAAAAGCAGGCAGCTTGCCAGCAATTGCAGTTTGTTCGGGGCAGGTATGTGCGTTCGCATTCGTGGCTCCGCAAATCTAACGCTGATGCCGTCAGCGTCTTGCTATTTTATTTATCACCATTATACCCATGCTCGATGGCGATCAGGCACTCTGGCAGTTTTGCAGGCTGCTGTATGCGCACCCGCTTGTTTTTGCCTTTTTCGCCGCTAATGATGCATATATCAGATTTGGCAACGCCAAAGGTTTTTGCCAGGTAAGCAATCAGCTGGGCATTGGCCTTGCCGTCCACCGGGGCCGAGGTGAGTCTGAGTTTTATTTCATCGCCAATGATGTCAGCCAGTTCAGTCCTGCTGGCACGCGGCTGTACGCGTATGTTCAGAACCAGGCTGTCATTGTCCCAGCGATAGAACACGCGCTATCACAGCATTTGAAACATGTAGATCACGATACTCTTGGCAAACATTAAGGCTATCAGCGCTACCAGCGGCGACAGGTCGATCCCGCTGATGGGTTTGATGAGCTGCTGAAAAGGACGCAATACCGGCGCCGTGATGCTGCGCAATAATGCCGCCACCGGATGAGTCGGGTCGGGGTTGACCCAGCTCAGAATCGCCTGCACGAAAATGGCAAACATAAACACATTGATGAGCAGTAACAGCAATTCCTGCACGGCGACCAGTATCACGCCAATGACGCCTGGCGTAATGCCATTAAGCGTGGCGAGCAATACGATTTTGATCACAATAAAACTTAATACCAGCACCAGCGTGGCAACATCATAGCCGCGAAAACTCGGGATAAACTTGCGCGCGGGCATTACTACCGGGTTGGTCAGTTTGACAATAAACTGTGAAATTGGATTGTAAAAGTCTGCGCGCACCTGTTGCAGCAAAAAACGCAGCATCAGTATCGAAACGTAAATATCGATCAGTGTACGGATTAAAAATATCAGTGGGTTTTCGGCGCTCATGCGGAGTCCTTACCAAGTTCGTTGGCGAGATGGCGAGATTGTGTACAGGCGGCATCAAGTGCGTGTTGCACGATTTGTCTGAAGCCGGCGTTTTCAAAACTGAGAATGGCCTGTTCGGTGGTGCCGCCCTTTGACGTCACACGGGCACGCAAGGTGGCGCTGTCGACATCACTTTCACTGGCCATGCGTGCAGCGCCAAGTGCGGTTTGCAGGGTGAGGGCGCGAGCATTGTCTGCACTCAGGCCGAGTTGTTCGCCGGCCGCCTGCATCGCTTCCATTAACAGGAAAAAATAGGCAGGACCACTGCCGGACACCGCCGTGACTGCATCCAGCTGGTCTTCATCAGCCACCCAGAGGGTGGTGCCCACGGCCTGCAAAATGTGTTCAGCGAGCAACTTTTGTGCGGCTGAAACATGGCTGTTGGCCGACAGTGCAGTCGCACCGCATTGCAGCAAGGCGGGCGTGTTTGGCATGCAGCGCACAACGGCGCGATTGCCGCCGAGCCAGCGCTCGATATCACCACTGCGTACCCCGGCGGCGATTGAAATAAACAACGGAGAACGCTTTCCGATGTGGGCTGCCAGTTCGCGGCACACGCGTTGCAATAACTGTGGCTTAACCGCGAGTATCACCACGTCGGCATCGAGTGCTGCGCTGTTACTGGTCTCGGTGCGAATGCCGAACTGATGTTCGAGCTGCCTGCCCCTGGCGCTGTCGGGTTCGGCCACCAGCAGGTTTGACGCCGGGGTCGACGCTGCCAGCAGGCCGCCGACCAGGCTGGCCGCCATGTTGCCACCACCGATGAATGCAATTGTTGAGTCCATGATCGAGTTCATGCCTGTGCCATACGCAAATATCGAAAAAGTCTATCACAGCACGCCATGAGGGTAGCGTCGAATAAAAATATGGCTTCAATCGCGGGATTTAGCTGAAGCCGGGCGCATTATTGACTATAACTATTCGAATAACAAAAAGTGTGCGAATCACGCTGCTGGTGCGCGTGGCTTGCAGGTTCGAAATTAACGGGGGATTAGATGGATATTGCGCAATTACTGGCCTTCAGTGTCAAAAACGGGGCCTCTGACTTACACCTTTCCGCCGGGCTGCCACCCATGATTCGTGTTGATGGCGATGTCCGCCGTATCAATGTCGAGCCTATGGATCATGAGATGGTGCACGGCATGGTGTATGACATCATGAACGACAAGCAGCGCAAAACCTTTGAGGAATACTGGGAAACCGATTTTTCGTTCGAGATACCCGGCCTGGCTCGTTTCCGTGTAAACGCATTCAATCACAACCGTGGTTCAGGCGCGGTGTTTCGTACCATTCCTTCAAAAATCCTCACCCTGGAAGAATTACAGGCACCGAAAATTTTTGAAAAAATTTCCAATACCCCGCGTGGCATCGTGCTGGTCACCGGGCCGACCGGTTCGGGCAAGTCCACCACGCTGGCGGGCATGGTCAATTACGTCAACGAGAACCACTACGGCCATATTCTGACCATCGAAGACCCGATCGAGTTTGTGCATGAAAGTAAAAAGTGCCTGATCAATCAGCGCGAAGTGCATCGAGATACGCTGGGATTCAGCGAGGCGCTGCGTTCAGCACTGCGTGAAGACCCGGACGTCATCCTGGTGGGTGAAATGCGTGACCTTGAAACCATTCGCCTGGCGCTGTCAGCGGCGGAAACCGGTCATCTTGTGTTCGGCACCCTGCATACCAGTTCAGCCGCGAAAACCATCGACCGTGTGGTCGACGTGTTCCCGGCAGCCGAAAAAGAAATGGTGCGTGCGATGATGTCTGAATCACTGCGCGCCGTAATATCGCAGACGCTGTTGAAAAAAATCGGCGGTGGGCGAGTTGCCGCACACGAAATCATGATTGGTACACCCGCGATTCGAAACCTGATTCGTGAAAACAAGATTGCGCAGATGTATTCTGCAATCCAGACTGGCCAGGCATCAGGTATGCAAACACTCGACCAGAACCTGGCCGAAATGCTGGCCAAGGGCCTGGTCAGCAAGGAAGAAGTGCTGAAGAAAGCGGCTAATAAAGATTCGTTTGCTTAATGGCTAAATAATGACGGCAGTGTGCAAAAAGCCACGCTGCGTTTAATTCATATTCCCCAGGGGTGATTTAATGGATCGGGAAAAGGCAATACGTTATATGCATGACCTGCTGCGCGCGATGGTGCAAAAGGACGGTTCTGACCTGTTTATTACTGCCGGCGCGGTGCCCTCGATGAAAGTACACGGTGCCATGGCGCCCTTGTCAAACCAGCCGCTGAGTCCGCAGCACACGCTGTTGCTGGTGAGTTCGATCATGAACGACAAGCAGCTGGCAGAATTCGAACAATCGCAGGAATGCAATTTTGCTATCAGCCTGCCCGGGGTGTCACGTTTTCGTGTGAATGCCTTTACCCAGCGTGGTTCAGTAGGCGTGGTTCTGCGTGTGATACGTTCAGATATTCCCAATTTTGAAGACCTGGATCTGCCGCCGGTGCTGAAAGATATTGCCATGACCAAGCGCGGCCTGGTGATCTTTGTGGGCGCAACCGGCTCAGGTAAGTCGACTTCGCTGGCCGCGATGGTGGGTTACCGCAATGAAAACAGCAAGGGTCACATCATTACTATCGAAGATCCGATCGAGTTCGTGCACAACCATAAAAACTGTATCGTGACCCAGCGCGAAGTCGGCGTTGATACCGAGAGCTATGGAATTGCCCTGAAAAACACCCTGCGCCAGGCGCCCGATGTCATCCTGATCGGTGAGATTCGTGACCGCGAGGTAATGGAGCACGCGATTGCTTTCGCCGAAACCGGTCACCTGTGTCTATCGACGCTGCATGCCAATAGCTCGAACCAGGCGCTCGACCGTATCATCAACTTCTTCCCGGAAGACCGCCGCCAGCAACTGCTGATGGATTTGTCGCTGAACCTCAAGGGCCTGGTGTCACAGCGCCTGATCCCCAAGGCTGGCACAGAAGGCCGGGTGCCGGCGGTCGAGATCCTGCTCAATACGCCGCTCATGTCTGACCTGATATTCAAGGGCAATGTGCACGAGATCAAGGAGCTGATTTCCAAGTCGAATGAAATGGGTATGTGCACCTTTGACCAGGCGTTATATGACCTCTACGAGGAGGGCAAAATCACCTATGAAGATGCCTTGCGCAATGCGGATTCGATCAATGACCTGCGCCTGCGTATCAAGCTTGAAGGCAGTGACTCGAAGAGCGCCGATCTTCTGGAGGGGCTGGATGCGTTGCAGATGGAAGAAGATGATGAAAATGACAAGGGAATGCACGGTCGTTAATTGCGCTAAAATAGCACCATGAACCTGCAGCCCTACCTCAAGCTGATGTCAGAGCAACATGCCTCCGACATGTATTTCACTACCGGTGCGCCAGTCAGTATCCGGATCGAAGGCAATATGCGGCCGGTGGGCAAGAGCATGCTGGCACCCGGCATGACCAAAAAACTGGCATATGACCTGCTGACACCCTCGCAAATACAGGATTTCGAGCGCAATCTCGAATTCAATATGGGCATGTCCTACACCGAGCTGGGGCGCTTCCGCGTCAATATGTACCTGCAGCGCGGTGAAGTCTCGATGGTGATTCGTTACATTAAGGCGGATATTCCGTCCCTGGATGAGCTCAGGCTGCCAGAAATTTACAAGCGCCTGGTGATGAAGAAAAAGGGCCTGCTGCTGGTTGTGGGTGCGACCGGTACCGGTAAATCGACTTCACTCGCCTCGATGCTGGATTACCGCAATGCCACCGAGAGCGGCCATATTCTCACCATTGAAGACCCGATTGAATTTATGTTTCATCATAAAAAATCAATCGTCGGTCAGCGCGAAGTCGGGCTCGATACCCTGTCTTTTGATAACGCCCTGCGTGAAGCCATGCGCGAAGCACCTGATGTCATCATGATTGGTGAAGCGCGTGATCGTGAGACCATGGAATCAGCGCTGCGCTACGCCGATACCGGGCACCTGTGTTTAACCAGCCTGCACGCTACCAATGCCTACCAGACACTGGATCGCATTCTGAATTTCTTCCCTAACGAAGCACATAACCAGATTTTGATGGATCTGTCGTTAAACCTGAACGCGATCCTGGCGCAGCGACTGGTGACATCTTCAGACGGCTCTCGTGTCGTCGCCGTCGAAGCCATGATCAATACGCCTTACATCAGCCAGCTGATACGCGAAGCCAAGTTCAATGAGATCAAGGACGTTATGACCAAGGCCAGTGAAGCAGGCATGCAGACCTTCGATCAGTCACTCTACAAATTGTTCAGGGACGGCAAGATAGATCTGAAAACTGCTTTGGCCAATGCCGATTCGAGCAGTGACCTGGAATGGAAAATCAACTTCGGTGGCGGCGTCAAGGACATGCAGCACAGCGATAAACCCGACACCCTGCAATTCCCCAGCACCACCACAGACACCAAGAAATAGCCTCCTGACTGGCGATCAAAATCTAAACACATGTTATCCGCAGATGAACGCAGATAAACGCGGATAAAACACTGTCAATGTTATAAAGCAGTACGCCGCAGGCGCACGCACAAACATTTGTATTTATCTGTGTTCATCTGCGTTCATCTGTGGACTAATTTTTTTGTTGTCTTAATGTGCTCAAAAACTGAAACGTTTTCGTCGTGCGCCTCAGGTGTCTGCGCTGTACACCAGCTTGCCGTTGATGATGGTGTGTTTGACGCGGTTGCGGAAGTTCCAGCCGGTGAATGGGGTATTTTTTCCGCGACTGTGCATCTGCTCGGTGCTCAGCTGCCAGTCGGCATCGGTTTCAAACAGGCATAGATCCGCGACTGCATTGGCTTCGATCCTGCCTGCAGGTATTTCCAGTACGTCAGCCGGGTGTGTCGTAAGTG
>JBATHJ010000406.1:0-3826 GCA_049666625.1 Gammaproteobacteria bacterium
GTTTCAGGCGCACCTGTTTCGATCAATGCTGTTCTGGTCGCCGGTACCGTGGGTGCCGACTACCCCGGCGGTGCAGCTCCTGCTGCTAAGACCTTTACACCTGAATGATTAACACTCATCGGTCGTAGCGGTTTTGACCACAAAGCCGGTGCCTTAACTGGCACCGGCTTTTTTATTGAAGACAGTACACATGCCAACAATCAATAATAAAACAAACAGTGGATTTACCCTGATTGAGCTGATGATTGTAGTCGCCATTATTGGCATACTCGCGGCCATCGGCATCCCGGCATACACAGGCTATATCGCGCAGGCAAAAATCAGCGCGATGACCGAAAACCACGATGTCGCAGTGCGCTCGGTGAAATTCGAAATCGCGAAACGCTCGGGTAATATGGTCGATATAACCACTGACCTGATCGCATCACTCAATTCCGGAAACAAGCGCAGCCCGACCAATTCATCAATTGCGGCTTACGCAATGGGTGCTGGCGCGAACAACCAGATCAACGTGAGTACGACAAACTTCCAGGCGTTAGCCGGCGGGGCAACAGCCACCGTATACGCGCCTACTGGTAATGACCCCCTCGGGGCTGCATGGACCACTCATATGCCGGCACAGATTGTTTTTACTGTTGAATAACCAGATAATTTTCAGCTGAATGAACCTGCAGATCAGCGTGAGCGGATTTTTGCCACAGGCGGACGGCATTTCATCGGCCTAAAACAACCATCCGGGTGGTAAATGAGCTACGGGGTGCGTTTCCAGCGCAGAATTAGTTCAAAATATGCTACATATCTGTATCAGGAGATTATTATGCAAACAATGAATTCGTTCGCCAGGTTGCTGCCTCACCGGAAAGCTAACAAAGGTCTGCCGGTGTGCAACGGCTTCAGGGGTACTAACTTCGCTGTCGAATCGACGCAACCCGCCATACCAGGACTAACAACCATGAAAACCAGAGCCAATCAAAGCGGTTTCACCCTCGTCGAGCTTATGATTACCGTCGGTATAGTGGGTGTGCTTTCAGCTATCGCACTGCCCGCCTATAAAGGTTATATCGAAATTACCGGCGAGAATGCCACCAAGGCGAATGCCGTGGTGCTGGCAGGCTTCGAGGACGCTTATTTTTATGAAAACGATTCCTACCTTGCAGGTACCTACGACCCCCCGGGCACCGATGATCTAACTGCCGCGCTTAATTGGAAGCCCTCGGGTGATTTCGACAAATACACCTATGTCGTTGCAGCAGGTAGCACCGGCAATATTGCTACCAGTTACACGATTACGGTGACCTACAAACCAAATCCGGCTATAACAGCTACAGTTTCAAAGCCCTGATTTATCCTGGTAACCTGTGATATGTGAATATATTCTGTAGACTGCACAGGCACAGAAGAACCCGGCCAGCTCGGGTTTTTTTGTGCCTGTAAACATTGACCCTAAATGACAAATCCGCCAGATTTCAGCTATGCTTGTGGCTCAGGGCAATAAAACAAGAACTATATTCAAGCCCCTAATTAGCACAGATAAAAACAGCAGGACCAAAGGGCAATCATGGCAGCAGAACCCCGTCTTAGCGGACTCTCACGCAAGCTGGTAAGCGATGGCTTACTCGCGCCTGAAAAAGCACTTGCAGCGCTCAAGGGCGCCAATGACGAAAAAATTCCGTTCACCCAGTACCTGGTCAAAAACAAGCTGCTGGATGCCAGACAGATCGCCATGGGCGCCTCTTCGGAATTCGGCCTGCCGATTTTTGATCTTGACGCACTTGATGTTGAAACCACGCCCAAAGATATTGTCGACGAGAAACTGGTTAAAAAACACCAGGTACTGCCGCTGTTCAAGCGTGGTAACCGGCTCTATGTTGGATTATCAGATCCAACCAACCTGGCAGCGATTGATGACATCAAGTTCCAGACCGGGCTGAATACCGAAGCCATCCTGGTCGAAGTCGATAAACTATCCGCGCTCATTGTAAAAACCCTCGAAGAGGGCGATGACGGCATGGATGACATGCTGGACGAGGATCTCGATGACGTTGAATTTACCGATGAAGATGCGGTTGCAAAAAACGCCGCCGAGGACGTCGCATCCGCTGCAGACGATACCCCGGTAGTCCGTTTTGTCAACAAAATATTGCTCGATGCGATCAAGAAAGGCGCATCGGATATCCACTTCGAACCGTATGAAAAACGTTACCGTGTGCGTCTGCGTATCGACGGTGTATTGCGCGAGGTGGCTTCCCCACCCGTGGGCATGGGTCTGAAACTTGCCGCGCGTATCAAGGTCATGTCGAAAATGGATACCGCCGAGCGGCGCGTCCCGCAGGATGGCCGCATCAAGCTGAAAATATCGAAAAACAAGGCGATCGATTTTCGTGTCAACACCTGCCCGACGCTGTTCGGCGAAAAAACCGTGCTGCGTATTCTCGATCCATCCAGTGCCTCGCTGGGTATCGATATGCTGGGCTATGAAGTCGAACAGAAAGAACTCTATCTCAAGGCACTGGCCAATCCCTACGGCATGATCCTGGTCACCGGCCCAACCGGTTCTGGTAAAACCGTATCGCTGTACACCGGCCTGAATATTTTGAACACCGAGGACACCAATATTTCGACTGCAGAAGACCCGGCGGAAATTAACCTCGAAGGCATTAACCAGGTGAACGTGAACGACAAAGTCGGCCTCACCTTCTCCTCGGCACTGCGCGCCTTCCTGCGCCAGGACCCTGATGTCATCATGGTAGGTGAGATTCGTGACCTCGAAACCGCCGAGATCGCGATCAAGGCGGCACAAACCGGTCACATGGTGATGTCCACCCTGCATACCAATGATGCCCCGCAAACCCTGGCGCGCCTGGTCAACATGGGCGTGCCACCGTTTAATATTGCCTCTGCCGTCTCGCTAATTATTGCCCAGCGTCTCGCACGCCGCCTGTGTGAAAGCTGCAAGGCGGTGGAAGATGTTCCGCGCGCCGCACTCGAAGAAGAGGGCTTTACCGAAGAACAGATTGCCGCGGGAGTAAAACTCTATAAACCCGTTGGCTGCGATAATTGTGATGGCGGCTACAAGGGCCGTGTAGGCATTTACCAGGTCATGCCCATCTCGGAAGATATTGGCAGAATCATCATGGACAACGGCAATGCAATCCAGATCGCCGACCAGGCACGCAAGGAAGGCATTCCTGATTTGCGCCAGTCGGCCATCAAAAAAGTTATTTCAGGCATGACCAGCCTGGAAGAAATCAACCGCGTAACCAAAGACTGATAGGACGCAACCATGGCACAAGCACAAGCTTCATCCGCGACGTATAAATGGGAAGGCACCAACAAACTGGGCAAAGTTGTCCGTGGTGAAATGACAGCCAGCAATTTCGATGCTGTCAAAGCCGAACTTCGCAAACAGGGCGTCACCCCAAAACCCGGCAAAATCAAGAAGAAAGGTAAATCGCTGCTCGGTGGCGGCGGCAAAAAAATCAAGACCAGTGACATCGCGGTGTTCGCGCGCCAGTTAGCCACCATGCTTAAAGCCGGCGTACCGCTGGTGCAGGCGTTTGATATTGTCGGCTCGGGGCATTCGAACCCGAACATGACCAAGCTGATTATGGCGATTAAAGCCGATGTCGAAGCCGGCGGCACACTGGCCAATGCACTGCGCCCGCATCATATGCAGTTTGATGATCTGTTCGTCAACCTGGTGGACGCCGGTGAGCAATCCGGTGCGCTCGAAACCCTGCTGGAAAAAATTGCGACGTACAAGGAAAAAACCGAAGCACTTAAAACCAAAATCAAGAAAGCCATGACTTACCCGATTTCGGTTCTC
>JBATHJ010000407.1:0-2577 GCA_049666625.1 Gammaproteobacteria bacterium
AACCTGCTGTACTTGTGACTATAGTATTCTATTTGATCTCCCAACTTCTCGTTGGTGTATGGTGGGCCTCAGATACCTCAGCTAGGCTCAATCAAGTATTAGATAAGATAGAACATACAGGAAAAGATAGATTCTATGGAAGGGATGGAACAGCTTTAAAGGAATATGTTAGACTTAATATCGAACTCCTCAATAAGACAATAGACTATCTAGATAATCGTATTACAACTCATGATATAGAAGCTACTAAGTATAAGAAATTGATAGACCAAGTTCACCTAGAGCAGGCTAAGATAAGAGAAAAAGTAGATCGTATGACTTATCATATGAAAGATCCTACGCATCGAGCCAACCTAAAAGGAGAGTAAGAATGGCGTATAAGCTCTATCCACTATCTTCGGCATCTGGGCGAGCAATTCCCCTAGAGGTCGTCAGCCCAATCGAACACTATGCTATTGCGGTTCCGGTAGTGGCTATGGGTGCTCCCGTAGTATTTACATCGCAGGATATAGAGCTTACAATGGCCGTGCTTTGGTCTAACGTAGACGTTACTATCTCATTCGATGCATCTACTCCAGTTAGCGATGTAGATGCTGGACAGCTCTTTCTCCCAGCTCATACCTATCTTAACACTGCTCTACCTTCTCAGTCTATCTCAGTCCTCGGCTCTGCCGCTGGTAAACTACATATGAACATTATTGATCTTTGGGATTCGCTAGCAACAGAGGTGCAACAGAACTATGGCTAGTATTACTTCGCAAGCTAAGCTGGAAGAAGGACTTCAGCCGATCTCCTCTGAGCTATACCCGACTTCAGAAGGTCAGGTTTCTAACCAAGGCATGCATATTCCAGATCTTAGGATGCTGGATGGTAAGAATGTCATGCCTACGCTAAAGGGCTACACTAGCTACTTTGGCCAGAACTCTAAGATAGGTGCAGATGCTATACCTTCTTATGTCCAGGATGTCTTATGCTATCGTACTTTTAGTGGCAATACCATTCTTATTGCTCTTGTTCGGGATGGCCTCTATATTAAATCTCTTGCTGGGGATGGTACTGCAACTGTTACGACTACTGCAACTGAGATCTCCATAGAGCTAGAGAATAATGAGAACATGGGCTGGACTAGGGTGCTTACTACAGTACCTACTGGCTCTTGGGAGAATTGGACCCATTGTATCATTCGCAATAAACTCTATCTATACCAGAAGGGTCTAGGTAAGATCCTTAGACTAGACTCCATTATCTTTGGTGAGTTCGCTCTAGCTTTGCTTGATCCTACCTACATCATTGGTACTGGTCAAAAGAATGAGATCACCATTACTGGAGAGGAAGGGCTAAACGAGGGAACCTACAAGGAGTTTGAATACCTTGTAGATGGTGGTAGCCTAGGGAAGTTCAGGATAGACATCGCTACTTCTACTCAAGCCTATACTGCACCTGAGCAATGGGAGCAGAAACTACCAGCCTCTAATCTATTCTCCGTTCACGCTAATGTAACTACCAGGACTAAGACTAACTGGGAAAACTACTTTAATACTCTTATCACTACTAATAGCGGTGGTCGCTACCCTGAGATCTTAAAGACCTTTGATGCACAAGGTAGCATAGATGGCACCACTTCAGAATTCGAGATTACCGGAGTTAGTAATAGTGGCTACGGTGACTGGTATGACTCTCCCTATGGTACTGGCTGGGTTAAGATAGATTTCACCATTGAGACAGATTATTACTCTGGTGACCATAGCTGGACTTTCACTTACGGTGCGGATACTGTAACCTTCAGTTGGCTCACTGGTGCTAGCTACCATGACAAAATCCAAGCGGTCTATGATGCCTTCGCTCCAGTATTCGGAGTAGACGCAGATGATCGCAATAGACTTCTCTATATTATACCCAGTAATCCTGGGGAACTTAGGGTAATCATTATGTTCAAGGATGACTCTTGGGTAACTGGTTCAGGTTGGCCCGGCTTCTTCGAGAAAGCCTTTAGGCTAGAAGACTCTATCACAGGTGAGTGGGCTAATGTAGATATCACAGGTGTTCCTACAGCCTTTCCTGGAACCTTCCTTTCTAACAAAGTACGCATGGCTAGCCAATCACTAGGCTATGACCATGATCGCATGACCTATATGGGATCATATAATGTCCATTTCGCTACTGCAATCACAGAAGTATTGCCAGTAAGTACACCTATGTATTGGGGTATGGCAGGCTGGGTTACTAACTTCGTCTCTGATGGAGTTACTGATATAGCCACCTTAATGCGAGCAGCAGCTATTGCACTAGCCAATGATCCAACTAATGATCTAGAATTACTTTATGATGCAGGTGGTGTCGTAATAAACTATGATAATCCTAACTTTGATCCTATTACTGTAGTAACCTCGCATTGGGGTGCTGGCTCTGGTGCTGGAAACCAAGGTGTTTTTGGTATAGCGGCTAGGATTGATGGAGGTGTAGTAACAGGAGCTATTCCAGCAGCTGCGTGGGACTATGTAGCTGAGCCTATCAATTACTATACCCAGGCAAATATAGCAGCCAATGGTTTCAATACCGGAGATGCTACCTTCTGCA
>JBATHJ010000408.1:0-5249 GCA_049666625.1 Gammaproteobacteria bacterium
TTCTGATACACCGCAACACTGGCGCCGCCGAGGGGATCAACTCCGATATTGAGACCGGCTGATTTTATCGCTTCAATGTCGATGATATCTGTCAGCGCTTCGACATAAGGCGTGACGAAATCGTAAGCGTGTATGAAGTTACTTTTTAACGAGGCTTCATAATCGAGCATCACAACATCGCGCATTTCATTCTCGAGTATTTCATTGGCGCGCTGTTGAATACGCGAGGTCACATCCACATCGGCAGGTCCGCCGTTGGGCGGATTGTATTTGAAACCGCCATCCTGAGGCGGATTGTGCGAGGGTGTAATCACAATGCCGTCGGCGGTGTCGGACTGGCTGCTGTTATGCGCCAGAATCGCGAACGAGATCAGCGGCGTCGGCGTGAAGCCATTGTTCTGTGCGATGTAAGTCGTGATGCCGTTAGCCGCCAGCACCTCGATGGCGCTCATCTGTGCCGGCGATGACAGCGCGTGCGTGTCCTGGCCGAGATAAAGCGGGCCGTTAATGCCGGCCTGCCTGCGGTATTCGCACACCGCCTGGGTGACCGCGAGGATATGATTGCGGTTGAAACTTTTGCTCAGCGCGCTGCCGCGATGGCCCGAGGTGCCAAAGCTGATGCGTTGCGCCGCCACTGATGGATCAGGGGTCAGTTCATAGTAGGCCGAAATCAGTGCCGGGATATCGGCCAGTCTTTCTCTGGGTGCCGGTTTGCCGGCGAGTGGATCAAGTGCCATGGTGTTTGTTTATCATGTGTTGGTTGAAATACGTGTGTTTGCCTGCTTGTGTTTTTTCCAGTTCTGCGTGCTAGTCGCCCGGCATCACCGGGTGATCGAGCCGCGCGCCAGCGCAATGCCTGTTGCACTGCCTGCACATTATTCGATTTACCGAGCCAGACTTACAAGCAGTTTGCCGCAATGCGTCGCCATAGGAAATACTCAGTTGGTATGGGGGCACCGACAGCAAGCTGGTTTATCGTACTATATGTGCTGGTGCGCGGGTTTATATAGCCGTCGTCGAGCGCCAGTTGCGAATTTCCGGTATGTCTGGAGTGCGAGCAGCTCGCTGATACGTTCCGCTCGTCCGCGGGCCGGCCGTGATGAAAGGCGGTGTCGAAACAGGCAAGCTGGATTAAATCGGGCTGCAGCCGCAGCAGTTCGGTGATGCCTTGCAGGCTGGGTGACTGGGCGCCAGCGGGACCAGGCTGTGCAGATACGCGATGACCTCGGCGTCGAGCACAGCGGGCGCATGAAAACGTGTGCCGCCGTGAACCACGCGATGACCGGCCGCGACAATTTTTAGCGCAGCGGCGGCAGTGGCTATCCAGTCGAGCAGCAGCTGTATCGCCCGGGCATGATCTGCCGCGCTCACAGGCTGGTCGTATACCGATTGCGCGGCGCAATCGAGCACCCGAAAGAGTATGCTCTAGCGATCGGCTGAGATGTATATGGCAGTGCTGATGACGGCAGTAGATTAATTATTTTCACGGGAGCGCAGAAATGGATATGGGTTTTATTATGGTGTGGACGCCACTGATTTCTTTGCTGGCGGGTGTTTCGATTCTGATCTGGCCGAGGTTACTGAACCTCATCGTGGCGTTTTACCTGATCCTGTTTGGGCTGGTGGGACTGCTACCACTGATAATGTGATTTGCAGTCAGGCGAAGACAGCCTGCACCTGGCGGCTATTGCGCCAGATGCAGGCTTGCTAAAAATCACGAAAGAAAACATCGAGTTATAGGCGGGTGTTAGCGACGCCGAAGCAGGCGTGGTGCATTTCGCGCACCTGGGCGGTATGTTATTCGGTTACCTGTTGCTGCTTTACTGGCGTCGCCAAAGCCCTGACTAGCGCCAGCGCAGAGACTGAGGCAGAGGCTGACAATTATTATTACAATTGTGTCTCTCTTGAGTGAAGCCGATATTTCGAATATCCATGCCTGAATATTCAGCGACTGCGCGTGGTGCGCGCGCAAACTGATCCAGGTTTTTCCAGACCAACAAAAGGCCCATTGTGAACAAGCCGCGACATAATCCCGAAGTGCCGGAACCGGCGCATGCTGATCAGCGTAAAGAGCCACTGCCGTGGCAAAGCCCAAAGTCATCTGCTGAAGATCCCAAATGCCCAGGAATGTTGCAGGCCATTCTCGATAGCCCGTCTTATGTACCGGCAGTCGAGGATGTCGATTTTCTCGACAGCGATGCGGCGCGCGGTGTGCGGCTGCAACTGGATTATCTGAAACCTGAAAGATTGCTCAGGCAACACGATGTACAACACAGCATCGTTGTTTTCGGCAGCACCCGTATCGTGGAACCGGTGACTGCGCAACTAAAAGTCGAGCAGCTGCGCACGGCGCTGGTGGCCGAACCCGACAGCAGCGAATTAAAGCGCAAACTTGGCGTGGCCGAGCGCATTCTGGCCAAGAGTCATTATTACGATATCGCGCGCGAGTTCGCGCAACGCGTGGCAAAGTCAGGCCAGGGCCCCGAGGATTCCCGCCTGGTGGTGGTGACCGGTGGCGGCCCGGGTATGATGGAAGCGGCTAACCGCGGTGCGCACGACGTCGGCGGCAAAACCGTCGGCCTCAACATCACCCTGCCCCACGAGCAGTACCCCAATCCTTATGTCACGCCCGCGCTTTGTTTCCAGTTTCATTATTTCTCGTTACGAAAAATGCACTTTGTATTGCGCGCTCGCGCGCTGGTGGCTTTTCCGGGTGGCTTCGGCACCTTCGATGAATTGTTCGAAACTCTGACCCTGATCCAGACCCGCAAGATCAAGCCGATACCGGTGGTACTGGTCGGCGAAGCCTACTGGCGCAAAGCGTTCGATGTCGACTTCCTGGTGGATGAAGGTGTGATCGATGCCGAGGACCGGGACCTGTTCTGGTTTGCCGAAACTGCAGAAGACATCTGGAATGGCCTGCTGAGCTGGTACAAACAGAATGGTGAATTGCTGATTTCCGAGGCCTGAGTGCCGCGGTTTTTCCTGAGCTGGAAGGCTGATAAAAGAAAAATAAATATCAGTCCACAGATGAACGCGGATGAACGCAAATAAAGTATAAAAAATTAAGTGGTGTGGTGCTGCAAGCGCATAAACAAATCTGCAGGTATTTATATGCGTTAATCTATGGGCTAAGTATTATTTCCCCGGTTATGGCTGAGTATGAAAATTGCATTCCAGCCATGTTGCGAAGTTGATTGAAGCGCAAGGTAAATAATTGCTGTCCAACGACCGGTTTTTTGTAATGGTGTAAATATTTCGTGAATATGCATCGTGCGTACAGAAATAAAATTTTGATGCAACAAAGGCACAAATAATGAAACAGATATTAGAAGTCTATATGGATGGTCGCTCGCGCAAGGCGGTGATAATTATCAGCATTGTATTATTACTCGCGGGTGTTGTCGGCATCGTCCTGCCGCAATTCGTCTCGATGGTGTTAGCCTGGTTTATCGGCGGCTTGTTACTGCTGGCCGGAGGTATTGCTTTTTATATCACCTGGCTCGGTTTTCGCGAGCGCTGGATCGTCTGGCTCAAGCCGTTCGTGCTGATAACTGTCGGTTTACTCATCCTGCTACATCCCCTGGCCGGTGCGGCTGCACTGGGTTTGATACTGGCAGTGTATTTTCTGCTCGACGGTTTCGCCAGTGTCGGCTTTGCCTGGGAATTGCGGCCGCGGCGCGGCTGGAAATGGCTGATGTTTAATGGCGTATTATCGTTGTTGCTCGCGGTGGTGTTTATTGCGGGCTGGCCGATAACCTCGGCCTGGCTAATCGGTTTGTTGATTGGTATCAGCCTGTTCTTTGATGGCCTGTCACTGCTGATGCTGGGGCTGGCCGCGAGGATAGACTGAGCAGCATTTGAAAATGTAACATGACCTAACGCCGTCTTGAGTCCCTGTAGTCATGGCTGGCAAGTTCAACATCTTCCTGCACCTGCTTTACACTGCGTTCATACACGATTTCACGGCCCATGGCTGAGCCGGCGTAGGCCATGTTGTTGACCGTTGGTGTGAGTTCGCATTTCACGCTGTGCACGCCCTCGCCCAGCATGACTTCGATTCTGTCGGCACGTTTGCTATAGACGACCACGTCCATGGTGTTGCCGGTTTCGGTGATGCGTACCGTAATTTTTTCTTCACTCATTATTATTAACTCGCAGTTGAGGCGACGTTATAGAAAATTATTTCTCAAATAGTTGCGCATCTCGCATTGAATTCCAGTGTTCGTCTGCGAATATGCGACGCCACAAGTACAGGATTGAAGCCCTGATCTTGATATAAGCCAACATAGCATAAAGCCGACAGAGAAAGGGGCTGCATAAAGCAGCCCCTTTTACGCATCCACTGGTGATGCGCCAGTCCATCCGTCTGGCTAAAATGGACCAGGCCCTACATGGTAGGGGCGCATCATTTCATGGTCTTCATGCGACAGGATATGGCAATGCCAGACGTACCTGCCTGCTTTGTCGAAAGTCATCTTGATGCGCGTGATCTCACCAGGCAGCGCCATCACCATGTCGCGCCGGGTTTCTTCTGATACATCCGGGCCTCTTGTGTTACCGTCAGCAACAATGTTTTCCAGGCGCTGGGCCACGCCCACTGCACCGTTGTGCTGGATAACCGGTTGCTCGATGCTATCCGCAGTGAAACCTTCGCGATCGATTACTTCAAAGTGTACCAGGTGTACGTGGACCGGGTGAGCGTCTCCCGTGGCGTTATATATTTCCCATATTTCGGTATCATCCACAGCCGGGTTCTCCGTAATGGGTGTATGCCAGGGCATGGCGCCGTTCACCATGTTGCCCGCGACATCAAGCACTGGTTCTGCGGAGCCGAGTAGCGGCTGCAGCCTGCCGTATTCGTCCATGCCTTCAAACAGGGCAAGTTTGCGCGTGCGCGTTATGTTTGATGACACGTCCACGCCACCACCAAGGGTGTAGCCATCGGTGATGTTAGTATCAGTCACCATTGAATCGAAAGGTAGCTCGACATCAAACGCCATGATTCGATCGGTTCTGCGATCCGGGAACAAATCATCCGGGCCTGGCAGGTCACCACCAAACGGTGAATCACCGAGCAGATTCTCAACAATGACCCGACTGCCGGGCGGAACATCTTTGAAGTCAATCACCAGGTCAAGGCGTTCGCCCGGCATGAAATCTACTTCGTTTACCAGTGCTGCACTGGCGCGCAGGCTCTGGTCGGAGCCGATCACATAGAAGGGTACGGGTGTGCCCAATGACGGATC
>JBATHJ010000409.1:0-7416 GCA_049666625.1 Gammaproteobacteria bacterium
ATCGAAGGTGTTGTTTCGCTGGTGAATAAAAGCATCGAAACTCTTGAAGCAGAGAAACATGAGCTCGAAGTCTTCATTGAGAAAATCACTGTACAGCTCGCTGAAATCGAAGAATATGTACATGTAACAAACAAGGACAGGGCCGAATCAGTCGCACAATCTGTACTGCTGAAAAATACAGTAGACAGCAGTGTCGGAGAGATGATTAAGGAAGTAGGCGATACTGATGATATTAATCAGCTCAAGGAAGGCGTCAACAAACACTTGTCAAGTATTCAGAAAAATGTTGAAGAACATGTTATATCCGAGCAGCGTAAAGACAGTGCGTCAAGCGCGGGCTATGAAAAAGTTATTAATGAGCTCACCGAATCACAACGTGAAGTTCAAAAACTGCAGGAACAATTGCATGAAAACCAGTGCAAATTACTACGTGATCCACTCACCGGACTGCCCAATCGCCTGGCCTACAATGAACGTATCTCTGCAGAAGTGTACCGTTGGACCCGTACACAGTCGCCGTTGAGCATTGCTGTCTGGGACATCGACAAGTTTAAATCAATTAATGACAGTTACGGTCATGATGCTGGCGACCGGGTGCTCAAGCTGTTCGCCCAGATAATTAGCTCACGTATACGAAAAGTTGATCTGTTTGCCCGCATAGGGGGGGAAGAGTTTGTATTACTCATGCCGGATACCTCGCGCGAAGCTGCGCTTGACTTGAATAACAGGTTGAGGGCCAACCTTGAAAACAGTGGTTTTCACTATAAGGGCAGTGCCTGTCCTATTACTGCCTCGGTCGGGATCGCCAGTTTTGATGAGGGCGACACTGCAGACTCAGTTATGAACCAGGCAGACAAGGCGCTCTACGAGAGCAAAAATAACGGGCGTAATCGCTGTACCTTGTTCCAGTCAGCGCTATTCAGCTGACCCGGGCATTGCACACCAGAAGATATTTTATGCTTGCCACGAAAGCAATAACGGTGCCGGGTGTAAACCTGGCAGCAATGCTTGAGGGTGAATATGTATATTTCAGTAACTTATCGAGGAAATATCTTGTAATATCTTATTCCGATATGCATAGTTCGCCATTGGCTGCCTGCGATATTGGGCGTGCTGATGCAAGTGCAAGATAATCTGGATCACTCAATGACAATTCCTGCGACACAGCAGAATAATATCTCAATGACGCTAGGCGATGTAAGGCGTACCCAGATTGATTTCGTCTACGATAGTCGACCCTATGCGGTGTTATCTATGGGTGCGGTAGCATTACTGTTATATGTTTTCCTGGCTGCCAGAAATGATTTGCCCATTTTAAAATACTGGCTGTCGGCAATCGTGGTTGCCGATATTATCCGCCTGGCCATTACCTGGCATTTTATGCGTACACGCAAGCTACATGCAGTCGATTACACGACTGCAGAAGTCCTGTTGTATCTTGGTACCGGGCTTTCGGGCATTGCCTGGGGCAGTCTTGGCTTACTGATCCTGCCCGATGTTGATAGTGTATCAATGATGGTGATCGTGGGTGCATTAACCGGAATTGCTGCTGGCTCAACAACCACATTGTCTTACCGCTACAAGCTGGCGGTCATGTTTATATTGTTGCTACTACTGCCGATGATGGTTGGTATTTACGCACACGGTGCTGCAGATTTGCTGCCGTTTGTCTTCATGCTTGCTATATATGTATTATTTTTAATGAAGAACACGAGAGTTTTTTATAACAACACTGTAGAAATGTTGCGACTCAAAACAGAATCAAAGGAGCGCGAAGAAGAATTGCTGCTGCAACGCAAAAAAGTGGAGCAGGCCAACCAGGCCAAATCCTCGTTTCTGGCAAATATGTCACACGAATTACGAACCCCGATGCACGCCATTCTCGGGTTTTCTGACCTGGGTGCGAGCAAGGCGGGTTCAGCGAAACCAGAAAAGATCGCAAGCTATTTTAGCCGCATACATGATAGCGGCCAGCGCCTGTTGCGATTACTCGATAGCCTGCTCGATCTTTCAAAACTCGAATCAGGCCGCATGGTTTTTGAATATGCTGAGCAGGATTTACAGTCGACCATTAACGCAGTTATAGAAGAGTTCGACCTGTCTTTTAGAGAGCATGGCTTAACCGTCGATGTTGAGCCTTCAGGTCTGGACACGCTGGTGGTTTATGACCAGAAAAAAATCTCGCAAGTTGTGCGTAATCTGTTATCCAATGCAATCCGCTATACGCCCGACGGCATGACCATCATGATATATTTTGATGACACGCAATTGCCGATACCAGATTCAGCTGACGTGGCTGCCACACAGGCGGCGATTTCTATTTCGATTGTTGACCAGGGGCCAGGTATTCCTGATGATGAGCATGAGTCTGTGTTCGATAAATTTGTCCAGTCGAGCAAAACCAGGACGGGTGCCGGGGGTACGGGCCTGGGGCTTTCAATCTGCAAGGAAATCATCACGCATCACGGTGGTGAAATAAGCGCACATAACAGCCAGGGCGACGGCGCGGTGTTTACCTTTACTATTCCCCGCAAGGGGCCGCTTGATCAATCAGGCTGATTCACCTGTCAGGCATGCAGATCTGAATGCAGGCCGAGGCCGCTTTCACCGATCTCATCAAGGTAGTATACAAAAGCAAGTATTTCGGCGACAGCGAGATAAAGCTCTCGCGGAATCGCATCACCAAGCGGTATATTTGCCAGCGCCGCAGCCAGCGCAGCATTTTCATGTAAGGCTACGCCGTTTTCACTGGCCAGCTTCAGTATCTGTTCACCCGTCAGGCCCTGGCCTTTGGCGACAACCGTCGGGGCATTGACGCCATCAAACTGTAATGCGACTGCAGTTTTTCCAGCGACTTGATCAGCTTTGGATTTCATACCTGTTCGTCTATCAGCGGTGACATCTCTGGTTGTTCGACATCAGATGTAGCCGTTTCCGTGCGGCAATTGAGTGATTGTACCGCAAGGCCCTGCTGTTCGAGCGCTTCTCGCAGTGACGACAGTCGACTCTCGATCAGCGCCTGTGACTCGGGTGATCGGGTTCTGAAACTCGAATGTATGCCCTCATGATTCATGCTGATATGAATGTGTAGCGCACCCAGTTGTGGTAAATCCAGCGCCAGGTTGACCGCCCAGGTTTCATCATCTTCCCCTGGGCCATGTTGCTCGCGTTCAATCGTGAGCGCTACCATTTCAACGTTATCACCCTGGCGCACAGGAATTTCAAGCTGCCAGAGCATTTGTCCATCATTGAAGTTTTCTGCTGTCGCTACCTGAAACAAACTAATACGTGCTAACGCAGCTTCGAGCTTACGCGGCAACAGTGTAATCTCGCTTTGCATCGCTGCATTTGTTAACTCACGTGTGGCATGTGCCCGGTTATGGATGGCAGGAACACTGCCACGCAGAGGCGGTGGTACCAGTTCGTTTGCAGCCCCTGTTACTGTTGAAGTTGTCATCGATGACGGCACTTGAGGCAGGCGAGGGGCCGCGCGTTCATAACCTGCCAGCAGGCGTGTCAACAGCGCCTTGATATCTGGTGCCAGGATGGCCTGGTTGTTCATGGCCTGCGCAGCAAGCCGGGCCTCATAAAAAACACCTGACTGCTGTATAGCCTGTTTCAGTCCGGCGAGCTGTATCATGTCATTGCGTGTTGGCAGTGCATTCACCACCTGCCGAAGCAGTGGTTGCAAGGTGGGTAATTCCGCGGTCAGCGCTTTTGTAATGTTCGGCTGGCTGACAGCAGACAATACCGGAAGTGGACTCCCTTGCCTGGGCAGCAGGGTAAGCATCGCCTGGCGTAATGGCTGACGGATTGCCGCCTGGGCAAGTTGAGCGCCGGCTTCTGTTGTGGGTAATATTTTGAGCAACAGTTGCGGCTGCAACTGCATCACCTTGAGTTCTATATGCGCATTCTTCGGCAGAGTTACATTGGTGTGCGCTGTCAATTCTGTGGTTCCAATGCGTAACTGAACCACGCCATTTCGACTGTTACTCAAAATTGTCGCTTCGAGCAATTGACCTGTCCTGAATTCACTCGCAGCACGCGTGCCTAGCAGCAGATTCTCGTGCTTGCCTGGTACAGTTGCGGCGGTGGGCTGAATGATTAGCATATGCAGGTCAGTTTAGTATTCGTGGCTGTACCGGTAATATCGACAGCGGCTGCGTACAGCTTTAATCGAACTACGCGCGATCCCGGCGTCAATTATCTGTTGGTGTTGCCCTGAGCGCTGAAACTTTTGGCATCAGCCTGACAATTTATTGTCGATTTCAATATTGGAGTTATTAACTTATTGTTTATTATAATAATATAAATTTGGCATAGTACTTGCTCCATATCCAGCTAAGACAAACACACCGGGGAGTGTGAGCATGGCTGGATCACCACTAACAACCAATACCAATGATTCATTGAATACATATAAGCAGTCGTCTGGGGCAGGCGTGGCGCGAGCGCCCGAAAGCTTTGCAGAGCTGGATCTCGCCAATAGACTGCATACAACGCTGGATATCCATCATTTGCTCGACAGCTTTATTAATGAAATCAGAAAAGCATTGCCCTGTGACGGCATCGAGTACAGGGAGAGCAGTGTACAACTGGAAATCGTCGACGGCGTACTCAGCGAGCATCGTTGTTGCTACGACATCGACACCGCCAGGGAAAATCTTGGCAATATCATATTTACCCGCGAAAAAGCCTTTCGCCAGGATGAAATTGAAGTTCTGGAAAATATGCTGGCAGGCCTGGTCCTGCCTTTACGCAATGCCCTGTGCTATCAACGCGCGATTCGTTTTGCACAGCGCGATGAGCTTACCGGCCTGCGTAATTGCAGTTATTACTACGATAATGTTGAGCTGGAAATACTGCGTGCGCAGCGCTATAAAACACCATTTTCCATGTTGATGATCGACCTGGATGACTTTAATGATGTCAATAATTTGTACAGTTACCGGGCGGGTGATGCGATCCTGGTCGAGCTTGCAAAACGACTTGAAAAAGAGGCGCGTGGCAGCGATATCGTATTTCGCACCGGGGGCGATGAATACCTGGTATTCCTGCCGAATACTGCTCGCGAAGAAGCCATGCACGTTGCGGAGCGAATCAGGGCGAAGGTTCACTATGATGCCTGTGTGTATGAAGACAGGATGATCAATATTACGCTTAGTATAGGCGTAGTCACAGTACTTCCCGACGACACCGTTTTTAAATTAATTGATCGTGGTGAAAAGGCGCTGTTCCATGCAAAAATTCTGGGTAAGAACCGCGTCCATACCGAACCTGTAACAGAAGAAATCAGCGTAGAGCAGCCATGATGCAGGCACAACACAATACACATACCTCGCCAGGACTGGCCGATTTTTCCGCTGCGTTAATGCGCGCAAACCGCACCGCAAGGCAACCTGTCGAAAGTCCTTCGCCCACAGTGGCCAGGCACAATACCACTGCCAGTGCTTACGACAGTCTGGCAAATCGAAATATCAGTAGCCTGATTTCGCAGATTCGGGATGACGGGCCTGCAGGTGCATCGAATGACATACCAAAATCATCCGCACGGCATGCTGCAAAACAGGGTCGCCCGGACAATGTCAATAACGTTGATATGCTGGATGATGATGTAGTCGATATCAGGTCAATGCCCAAACACACCGCGGTCGAGAGTAATGATTTGCTCGAACTTGAATTGAAAATGGCGCAATCTGCGCAACAGTCACGCTCGAGCACAGGCTTGCACTTTGTGCTGATTGTGCTGATAACAGTGACCGCGGTGCTGGGATATACCGTGTTCAATCTCATTGCACAAACTGATGAATTGCGCGCAGCAGTTGATGTTCAGCAAGGGCCGGCAGCCGCATTAGTGCCGCCCGCGCTGATTGATACTGCGTCGAATGCACAACTTGAACAATTAACTGGCGCGGTACAGGCATTGAGTTCTGATCTGATCACAGTCAATACCCGGCAACAGCAATTGCAGGACCTGGTGACCGCAATTATTCCTGATGATTTCGAGCAACAATTAAGTTCGCTGTCTGGCATAGAAACCACGGTTGTCGGTCTGCAATCTGATTTAACAACGATTCAAAAAACACTACAGACTTTAAAAACAGATAAAAAAGCCACTATCCAAAACAAGCCGACCAGTCCAAGACAGGCGGTTGCAGTAAAAAAATTATCTTCAAAACCAGCTTTGACCGCATCGTCTGCAACTGCTGCTGCAACGACGCTTGCTGCGACTACGAGCACTGTGACAGCAACCACTGACACAGATAACTGGATAGTCAACCTGGCATCATTGAGTACTGAGCAGCAGGCACAGCTGGCGGTGAATAGATTACAGAAATCCGGTATCGCGCCCATGATCGAGGAAGCGGTAGTCAATGGCAAGCGTGTGTATCGCCTGAGCGTGGACGGTTTTGCTACGCGGGACGCTGCGCTGGTATTTATTGCCCAGGCAAAAACCAGGCTCGGATTTAGCGGTGGCTGGGCGCGCCGTGGTTAGGCAGACAGTATTCCTGCCACGCTACAAATACAAATGTCGGCATACTAATTGCTGCGGTATTACATGAGAATTACCCAGGGTCAATGATAAACGTGCTTTCGAATTTAAAAATTTGTGTACTCATGCTGACGGGCCTGTGCCTGGTAAGCGGTGTTGCATTCGCTGAGGACTACCAGAGTCACGACAGCATTCATGATACTGCGCGGCAGTTTTTACTGGCGCAGGATCCAGCATTACAGTCTGATGCGGCAAGACTTATACGTGGCAAACTTGATGCGCGCCTGCGACTGCGGCAATGCAATACCCCACTGGAAGGTTTCATGCCAGCAGGTGGCCGCACCCTGGGCAAAATTACGGTCGGTGTACGCTGCGCTGATAATAAACCGTGGTCACTATTCGTACCTGTCCAGGTAAGTGTATTCCGCGATGTGGTGGTGGCCGCAGAATTATTGGCGCGCGGCAGTGATTTGACGTCGGAAGATGTTCGGCTTGCCAGTGTTGACCTTGCCGAGTTGCCGCACGGGTATATTACGGATATCAGCGACGTGACTGGACAAATATTGAAACGCCGCCTGTTACCTGGGGCTGCCTTGACATCGGCAATGCTCGAAATGCCCAACATTATCAAGCGTGGACAGCGTGTTACCATACTGGTACGCACCGGGCGCATGGAAGTACGCATGGCAGGTAAGGCGCTGGACCATGGCGCGGTGGGTAAACGCATTGGTGTCATAAATTTGTCATCGAAGCAGAAGCTGGAAGGCGTAGTGAACGCCAGCGGTGAAGTGATGGTGGAGATTTGAGTCCATGGTTGCTGGCAGCTACAGGTCAGACATCGGCTCAGAATAACAGTAAAGTTTATTTATAAAGTGCCGCTAGTATAGGTAGCACACTGATTCATTTACGAGTAAGGCATATTA
>JBATHJ010000410.1:0-3674 GCA_049666625.1 Gammaproteobacteria bacterium
GGTATTGTCGCCCAAAGTCATTTCGGCCAAGGCGCAGCGCCACAATAAACCCAATGAGCAACCATTTGACTGCCTCATGCTTCCCGGCATCCGACCGCTTAAACAGGGCCCAAGCGTGATCGTGCCGGCACACGCATTCAAGTCGAGCGACCGCCTGAATGTCAACGTGCTCGGCCAGGACATGTCAATCAAGCTGACTGATGCCAGGGAGCACACCGGCTCATTTACCCAGTTCCAGTTTGCAAACTACGAAGCTGCAACGCGCCAGAAAAGAGAAGAAAAGAAAAAACTATCCGAAAAAAATCAGGACGACTTCGATGAAATCTGGTCGTCATTATAAACATGCTGTACAAGTTACAGGATAAGTAGTGGTACCCGCGAGTGGATGATAAAACCCTGAACCTGATCGTCATTGATGATTCTTTCGACACAGAAGAAAAAATAGTCAGCACACTGAGAAATCAGGGGATTGCTGCACGTTCTGCACGTGCTGAAGATGAAGAAGACCTGGCCGAAGCCATTGCGAGTAAACCACCCGAGCTGGTGATTTACTCCATGGGCATGGAACTGATCAGCCTGAAGCAAACCCGTGACTGCATCAAAAAAGAGATGGGTGGCGCACCCGTGCCGATTATTGCCGCCGACAAGGAAACCACTTCAAATGTAGTCGAGGCCATCAGGAACGGTGCAGCTGATTTATCGTCCTACAGCAACATAGAGCACCTTTGCCTGGTCATTAATCGAGAACTCAAGGCCTATCGCAACTGGAAAAACACGTCAAAGCTTACATCTGCGTTTGAAGAATCGGAGCGTCGATGCACATCACTGCTCGACAGTTCACGTGATGCCATCGCTTATGTGCACGAAGGCATGCACGTTTATTCCAACCAGTCTTATATGGATATCTTTGGCATTGAAGCCGCCGACGAACTCGAAGGCCTGCCAATCCTGGATGTTGTCGAGCAGAGTGCTCGCGACAAGTTCAAGGCGTTTTTGCGTGATTACCTGGAAAGTGATACCCAGGTCGAAAAGCTCCAGCTTGATCTCATCAAACCTGACGGCACACTCTTTAGCGGTGAAATTGAACTCTCCCCTGCCAGCATCGAGGGCGAGCCCTGCGTGCAGGTGATCATCCGCCTGGAAAACAAATCATCAGAAGAACTCGAAGCCCAGCTTAGACTGCTGAGCCAGCGCGACCAGCTCACCGGATTATTCAATCGCCAGTACTGTCTCGAAGCAATAGAAACCACTATCTCGGAAGCAGAAAAAGAAAAACACACCGCTGCCGTTATCGAAATCCAGCTCGACAACTTCGAAGAAATCAAATCCCAGATCGGCGTAGTCGGTGCTGACAAGTTTATTACTGAAGCCGGTTATGCCATCAAAAAAGCTGCACACAAAGACGATATTGTTGCCCGCTTCATGCATTCCACCTTTATCGTGATTGCACGCAAGCAGACCAAAGATACCGTCGAAAAATACGCAGAGGAATTACAGGCCGCACTGAACGAAGCCGAAGCTGTAATCAATGACGTTACCGTTAACACGACCTGCACTATTGGCATCACCCTGATAGACAAAGATTCACCCGAGTGTAACGAAATCCTGTCACGCGTAGAAAAAGCCATCAAGGAAGCCAGCGAAGAAGGCAACAACCAGATCAAGCTTTACATACCGCCCAAAGGCGAACTCACGCGCCAGGAAGTCGATGCCAAGTTTCGCGGCCAGCTTACCGAGGCCCTCAAGAACGACCTGTTTGAGCTGCATTACCAGCCAATTGTCAGCCTGCACGGCGACACTGATGAGCGTTATGAAGTGTTTGTTCGACTCAAGAACAAGGAAACCGGCCAGCTAATCATGCCGCAGGATTTCCTGCCTGCCGCTGAGCGCATAGGCATGGCGGTTGCGATTGATCGCTGGGTGCTTTACAAAACCATTACGACCTTGACCGAACGCTGGGCGAAGGGTCACAAAACCCGCTTCTTCATCAAGCTGTCGGCCCCTTCCCTGAAAGATGAAACCCTGATCGACTGGTTAATATTCCAGATCAAGGAAAAAAATCTGCCGAGTGGCAGCCTGGTATTCTCCGTCAAAGAATCAACCGCGGTCACCAGCCTGAAACATTCACGCGCACTGTCGCAAAAGCTCAAGTCGGTCAATTGCGGCTTCCTGCTGGATGATTTTGGTTCCGGCACAAACCCGTTCCAGCTGCTTGAACATATCCACGCAGATTATGTGCGCCTGGACAAAGTATTCATGACCGACCTGCTGGAAAGCCCGCAAAACCAGGAAGCCGTGAAAAAACTTGCTGAAAAAGCCTCTGATATGGGCAAATTTACAGTCGCACAGTTTGTACCCGACGCCAGCAGCCTGTCAGTACTCTGGGGCATGGGCGTCAACTTTATACAGGGCTATTTCCTGCAGGAACCTTCGCCCGAGATGAATTACGATTTCAGCGAAATGACAGGTTAGTTCTTAGGTGGCATTCGCCAGTTTCAAGACAAAAGATTAATTATTTTCCGCAAATGAACGCGAATAAACGCAAATAAAAACCGGTTAATTGTTTGGTACGCACGCCGCAGCCATTATCGTAGTATTCGCGTTCATTTGCGTGGGGCCGCGTAGCGGTAAGCGGACTAAGGCTTTAAAGTTTTACCTATCAATCAAACTTCATCTATCAACTCTGCATCTGTCTTAGCGCAGCGATGCGTTCTTCCAGCGGCGGGTGGGTCATGAAGAGCTTGCGTAAACCACCGCCCACACTCGCATTGATTCCAAACGCAGCCAGTTGCTCAGGCAAATGCGCCGGTTGATGAATGGATTGCAGGCGTTGTAGCGCGGCTATCATTTTCTGACGCCCAGCCAGCCGGGCACCGCCCGCATCGGCGCGATACTCGCGCACTCTCGAAAAATACATCACGATGGCACTGGCGAGAATTCCAAACACAATCTGCGCCACGATGCTGGTGATGTAATACGCCGGGCCATAACCGCGCTCGGTTTTAAATACCACGCGGTCAACCACGTGGCCGACAACACGCGAAAAGAAAATCACAAAGGTGTTAACTACGCCCTGCACCAGCGCCAGCGTTACCATGTCGCCATTGGCAACATGACTGACTTCGTGCGCAAGCACGGCTTCGGCTTCGTCCATTTTCATGTTTTCGATCAGGCCTGAGCTGACCGCTACCAGGGCTTTATTTTTATTCATGCCGGTAGCAAACGCGTTTACATCGGGCGAATTATAAATCGCAACTTCAGGCATACCGATACCCGCCATCTCCGCCTGGCGTCGCACGGTTTGTAACAGCCATTGCTGGGACTTGTTTTGTGGCGTAGTGATCACCTGCGCACCGGTCATGCGCTTCGCCGACCACTTGGATATCGCCAGCGATATAAACGACCCGGTCATGCCGATCACGCCCGACATGATCAACAACGCCTGCAGGTTGAGATCGACACCGTTCGCAGCCAGGGTTGATTCGATACCAAGCACACTGAACACCACGCTGACGACCGCCAGCACGGCGATATTGGTTAACAGGAACATGCCTATGCGAAACATACAGACCTCGTCTGAAATTTTTTGAAAGCTACGGTCAATATACGGACAGATAGACAGATTACAAGGGGTGGGGGTTCCGCTGGGGCGTTATTTCGGCATGGTTTCTAGC
>JBATHJ010000411.1:0-1701 GCA_049666625.1 Gammaproteobacteria bacterium
GGCCGAAAAATTCACTCTCCATTAATTCAGCAGGAATCGCGCCACAGTTGACCGGGGTAAAGGCGGCACGCGCGCGCGAGCCCTGTTCGTGACTCATGCGCGCCACACGCTCTTTGCCGGATCCTGACTCGCCGTGAATGAATACCGGTGCCTGGCTGCGCGCGAGCTTGGCGATGTTGATCTTGAGAGTATTGATTGCCAGCGAACGGCCGGTAATATCGGTTTTTTGCAGCCGGGTTTTGCTTTCGCCGGTGGTTTGCGGCAGGGCAGTGGCGGCTGCAACCAGGTTGCGCAAAATTTTTAAATCCACCGGCTTGGAAACAAAATCAAATGCGCCTGCCTTGAGTGCCTTGACGGCCGTTTCCATGTTGCCGTGCGCGGTAATCACCGCTACCGGTAGTTGCGGGTACCTGGTCTGCATGAGTTCGACCAGTTCAATCCCGTTGCCGTCAGGCAGGCGCATGTCGGTCAGGCAGAGGTCGAATTTCTCGCTTGCCAGCACCAGTTTTGCATCCGTGAGATTGTTCGCCGACTGGGTAGTCAGGCCCATGCGTGCGAGCGTGATTTCAATCAGTTCACAGATATCAGGTTCATCGTCAACGATAAGAACATGCTTGGCTTTCATGGGGCTGGGTTGTCGGTTGTGGTCGTGCTGTGCTGGGCGCCTGGCAGAATAAACTGGATTCGAAAACAGGTGCCCCCCGTGGGTAACTCAACAAACCTGATTTTAGCACGGTTACTTTCGATCACTTCCTTGGTGATGTACAGGCCCAGCCCGGTGCCATCGCTGCGCGTGGTAAAAAACGGTTCGAATATATGCTGCTCGGTGTCAGGGCTGATGCCGGGACCGTTATCGATAACATCGAGAAACGGCTGGTTGATGTCCCGGGTGATGCCGCCCTGGAGCTGGATAATGACATTGCCTGGCTCGAGACTGGAATGATTGATTGCATTGCTGCACAAATTCCACATCACCTGGTGCATATGGCTGGGATCAAACAGGATGCGGGTGTCAGCAGGGTCGATGTGGATTTCGATCTGCACGGGCTGTAACTGTTGCGAGCTGCAAAACTCATCGCGAAAATTAAGCAACCAGTTTTTCAACTCGAGTATTTCCGGTGTGCCGCGTTGCTGGCGTGACAACTGCAATACGTTTTCAATAATGGTGTTTAATCGTTGAACCTGGGTGTTGATAATTTGTGTCAGCTTTTCATCAGGTGTGCCCTGGTTGGTTTCTTCGAGCAATTGCGAGGCATGGTTAATCGCCGCCAGTGGATTGCGAATTTCATGCGCGATGCTGGCGGTCAGGCGACCGAGCGAGGCCAGCTTGACCTGCTGAAAACGCTGGTTGAGCTGGCTTGCATCTTCGAGGAACACCAGGGTCTTGCTGTACTTGTCCTTATGAGGTTCGATGGCACTGAATCCGGGCTGTAAATCCGGCAGGCCATGACTTTGTTGCAGCGGTTTTTGCGCGTTAGTGTCTTCGCCGTCAAGCCAGTCGGTAAATCGTTTGAACAGTTGCGGTGATACTTTGCTGAGTGGCATCATAGGTTCAAGATAAATATTGCCCATCAGGCTTGCCGCGGCATTGTTGGCCATTTGCACAATGCCGTCGTGTGTCAGCACCAGGATTCCGGTGCGCATATTGCGTATCACGTGCTCGTTCATTTGCACTGCGCTTTCCAGTTCCTGGCTTGTCTG
>JBATHJ010000412.1:0-7957 GCA_049666625.1 Gammaproteobacteria bacterium
GTGCAAGCTTGCTCACTACCTTGATCAGCTCGATAACAGATTCGTTGAGCTTTTCGCTCTCTTTTTCTGCCTCGGCCATAGTGGCAAGCCGTTCATCGAGCAGTTTATCGAAAGCGTTTGATAGCTGACCGAGCTCGTCATTTCGATTCAGATGCGCGCGTGCAGTCAGCTCACCTTCGTTCACTTTCAGCACCGTGTCCTGCAGTTTTTTCAACGAAGTCACGATATTGGTTTTAAGGGCGTACATGCCGATGGAAACAATGGCTGCCGTCATCAGCAATGTCACGATAAAGAAGGTAGTGATTTTTTCGCGCCTTGAATCGGCGCTCTCGCGTGTTTTCGAAATAATATTATTACTGGTGGTGATCAATGACTCGAACAGCGGATCGATTTCCTTGCCGTACTGTTTCACATCAGCTTTTTGTTTTGTAAGTTGCGAGAGGATATAGGCATATTTCAGATAAGCATCCTCGTATGCAGCAATATTTTTAACCAGTGCTTTTTTTGAAGCCGCTGCGATTTTTGAGGCATCGATTAGTTTTCTGAAGGTCTCAATCTCAGATAACACCATGCCCTGGTATTTCTCTTCTTCCTTGCGTGAAAACAGGTTTTCGAACTCGCGTATTTTAAGGAATGAACGGTCTATCAGGGGAAGATTGTATTTGTCGATATCTTTCTGGATGGCATCCTTGATCTGGACCAGCTCGACATTCAGGCCGGTGTTTTCATCCAGACCGATTTCGATTTGTGATTCCGCCGCCTTAATGAAGCCTTCCCTGTATTTCTCAAACGCATCACCCAGCTCTGTCACCACGGTCAGTTCTGACTCGTCTTTTACCAGGTTGGTCAAATCTTTCAGCGTCTGGCTGGCCACAATGATACGGGTGTCAAATTTACCGAGAAAAATCGGGTATTTTTTCAGGTAAAAGTCACTTTCACTCTTCTTGGCGTTGAGCAGCTCCAGCTGAACCTCGTGCAGGCCTCGCTCGAATGCCGTCATTTTTTCCGACACAAGCGTAGCGTTGTTGTTGGCTTCCAGTACCTGCTGGTAAGCAAGGCCGATGACGGTAAAACCTGCAAGCAGGCCAATCAGCAGTGCCGTCAGCTTGGCCGTCAAACTTACATTGCCCGGATTCATGGCAAGGTTTTTTATGGTTGCGAACATCTTGAATAATGTCATAAGCCTGATCCTCTGTATTTATATTGCAATTAACAATTGCAAAAATATTCTGTCTTTACTGGTTCTGTTATGAAATGGAAATGGTATCCATCAGGTGCTGGAAGTAATCCTTATGATTGAACCCTAGCCACAATACGTCGTCTACCGAGTACGCATCTGTGATACATTTTTTCAGGCCCGCCGGTAAATTCGGCACATGCGACAGTTTTTTACAACGCCGCAAATCGCAGGGCTGCGGTAACGTGTCAATCAATATACCTACCGAATCCGAGCCCTTGTCCATGACCAGTAAATTTTTATGCGCCACAGGGTGCTCGGACAGGCCCAGCAATATCAACAGGTCATACACCGGAATTAAATTTCCACGCAGATTTACCAGGCCGTGCATCCAGGGTTTTGTATTCGGCACCGGGTAGACTGTGAAATTTTTCATCACTTCACACATGGTCTCGGGTGATATCAGCAAGCCAATATTACTCACCTTGAAACCATACCTGGGCTGCTGGTAATCATGCGAAGACACATCAAGCCCAAGCAGAGCCGTATCAGGCTTTTGAAACCTGTTTAACGCCTCTTCAGGCAACATCATGGTGTTATCTTCATTCATGAATATCTACGTTCATTAATCGCTTAATTCAAAGCGCTGATTTGCTCCAGGATTTGCTCAGGCGTATACGGCTTGGTAATAAACGCTTTACCGCCCTGCAATTCAGCCCAGACACGGTCCGCTTTCTGATTTTTACTGCTAACAAATATTACCGGGATGCCGCGCGTATTATTGTTTTGTGATATTTCGCGGCAGGCGTCGTAGCCATCTGCGCCTTCCATCACAATATCCATAAATATCAGATCGGGCGTTTGATCTTTTGCAATCTGCACTGCTTCATCTCCCGTGGTTGCAGTTAAAACAGCGTAGCCCGCACCGGAAACAATAGAACGTATGTTTGCCAGATCTGTCGGTGAGTCATCAACCAGTAATACTTTATTAATAGACATTGTTTAAACCTCTGCATCCAAATTTATAGTAAATAGGCCCTTTATTTATTGCGAATTACAATACTTTACATCCGGTCAAATTATCTAAGTAAGCCCTGATTAATTCATCCATGAATTATCAGAGCACGCATTCAGCAAAAATGCGATTTTGCTGAATGCTTCATTTTCAGCCACCAATGTGGCTGAAAATGGCAGCACATCCATGTGCTGCCAGGAAACTCTGAAGAGTTCAGAGTTTCCTTAAACGCACCTTCTGATGATTTTCGAAATAGCAATCATTTCGCGGTCACATTCATTTGCAATTCAATTTATTGATGTCTTACTTATCTCATGCCCGCTTGCGGAAGATACTTCCTCGCGATGGTCTGAAATTCTTCGTGTTGAAGTGGCTTGGTCAGGTAGGTATCACAACCCGACAAGGTGCCCTTGACCTTGTCAAATGGCGAGGACTTTCCTGTTAGCATCACCACTGGCGTCCCTTTGGAACGAATATTCTGTTTGAGATGTTTACAGACTTTGTAGCCGTCGATTCCTGGCATAACAACATCAAGAAAAATAATGTCGTACTGGTTGGCTTTGGATAATTCTATCGCCTGCTCACCGTTCTCGGCCAGCTCTACGCTGACGCCGAGCATTTTCAGCTGGATTTCAAGCTGCTTGCGCACTGGCTGGCTGTCGTCGACCACCATGGCCCTGATATTCTGATTGATGTCGCTGCTGGCATCGGCGATTTTTTCAAGCATGGACTCGGATAAATTCTGCGATTCACCAAAGTAATCCGCACCGCCCGCCATGTCTGAATTTGAAATTGTCAGCTCGGGAATGTAATCCATCTCCCTGACGGTAGCGGTATCCAGAGTGCTCAAGGTCGTCGTTGCCCTGAACGGCAGGCCGATACTGTAGGTGTTGCTGCACTTAACACGGCGCTGCCCGGCAAAAATGGTGGGCACCTTGGGTTTTTTCTCAATACTGAGGAAACGATGCGACCAGTAGGTGAGTGATTTGTTACAGTCAGAATTCACAATGTACAATTTATTGTCTTCCGGTTCACAGACATCCGTCAGGCTGTAATTACGCACCGAAGACGGCGAATGCCTGAGCTTGAGCACACGCATTAAAATCTGTCTGTCGCTGTCGGATATACCAATAAGGTGTATCTTGAATTCGCGGCTTTCTCTCATGGAGCTACCTGTCTAATCGTATTAAATTGATCTGAATTACCGGTTTTTATAATTTTTTGCTGGTATTTCTTTTTTTCAATTTGCAGATGTTGCCGTTCTGCGTGCAGTGGCATTCCGTAGCTTGCATAAGAATATAGGCTTAACTGAAGCAGCCCTGTATGGGCAAAACTCCTATATTTTAAGCGATTGATTTAATTAGGTTTTTTGATCATTTTTTACGATCAACTGCTGTATCTGGCTGATACACAGCAGGTTTTACTGCCGCGAGTCCTGACTGGAACAATTGCGCAAGGTGTCGAAAAAGACACCGAAATAGCTTTAATAAACAAGGCCCTGGATAGGAACCCGGTGATTACTAACGGGATTAGAGAGAGGTTTTGTGCAGTTGGTTCAATACTATCGAATTAGTGTAGACCAGGTGCTGAGAATCTGTCTGGTTGAGCATGTGAAAATGGCGGATAAAGGCAGTTTAGTTTCAATAAACACCTCTATCATCATGTCCGCAGCATCATCACAATCCGCAGCGCACAGCAGGCAGAACCACGCAAACATGCGCCAGTTCAAATTCTTGCTGCATGCAAATGCCACCATCTGCAAACGCGGATCCGTCCATCAGCTATTCGCGACACAGGTCGAGGCAACAATGACAGGACACAATCGTGTGTTAACGAAATTTAACAAACTGTAGCACCTGTAATGCCAGTGGCCTTCAGTATAATGCGCGAATAGACGTTCACAAGCGAACAGCTCGGGCCAATGCGGCGCGAGCATGCCCGGTGACCAGGTCACAAACGGAGCCTTTGATGGATTCAGAATATTTTAAATTTTACCTGATTGGCAGCATTGCTTTCGTGTTTGCAAGCGTGAGCATATACAACCGTTTTATTAAATACAAAAACATGATCGAAGAAAGCTGGAGCGGAATTGATATTGCACTCAAACGCAGATTCAATTTAATCCCCAATATGATCAACGCGGTAAAACTGTATAGCAAACACGAAGCAGACCTTCTGACCAAGGTCTCTGAGTCACGTCATGGTTCAACAGGCATTGCTGACCGCACTGCAGAAGAAAGCGCAGTCACACAATCTTTGCAGGGATTACTCGCCATCGCCGAAGCTTATCCAGATTTAAAAGCCAGCCAGAACTTCCTCGCCCTGCAGCACAGCCTGGCAGATGTTGAAAACGAAATTATGGATGCGCGTAGCGTGTTTAATACCGCGGTGAGAAAAAATAACACCCTGGTGCAGTCATTTCCCAGCAACATTATTGCCAAATTATCTGGTTTTAGAAATGCGCAATATTTTGCGCTGGAACTGGCGACACAAAGGGCGGTGCCGGAAGTGAAATAACTGGTTTTGCATGGGCGATACGCGAGCTGGCCTTACAATCAACACAGCCGCGCAATCACACCGGCTGCGCATCAATCTCATACGGCCAGCTTTTGATCCCGCCATTGAGCGACATGGCTTCGATGCCGCATTCCTTCAGCAGAAACACCGCCGCCTTGCTGCGACGCCCGCTACGACAGTAGACAATATAGTTTATATCAGGATCGAGAGCCTGCATGCGTTCGCGTAAATCGCCCAGTGACATAAGTGTTGCGCCGGGAATACGCGATTCTTCGAATTCCATATCATAACGGCAATCCAGCCATTGCGCCTTATTGTCATTGACGAGTGCCATGGCATCTTGCGGTTGAATTTCCGCAATCAGTTCGTCGCGCAGTAAACTGTCGAAATCGTGTTTATCGAGCACCAGCAAGCTGCCCGGTGTGGTCATGGTGATGGTGGCATTGCGATACCCGTCCTGGATCAGCGCCTCTTCGCCAAACGCATCACCCGGCCCCAGGGTGTTGACGCATGCGGTCTCATCGGTGAACGGATCGGTTTGTACTACGTCGCACAGCCCGGTTTCAATAATGTAATAACAGTCGCCTTTTTCGCCCTGGCTGATAATGACTTCGCCGGCATTGACCGACCTGGGCTTCAGGCGCTTGAAGGCCTGCTTGATATTATTAAGCGGCACCCGGTAAAACACCCCAACTTTCTTGATCAGGTCCATGCGTTGCCTGAGCTCGGCATCTGTCGCCAGGTCTTGTGCAAAGTGTTCGTCCCAGCCGATCAATTCATCAATCTTGTCAGCATTGAGCAGAACATAACGAATGTCAGTCAACGCCCGCGCGCGAATCTTGTTGGCCGCGCCGAGAAATGCGAACCCGGCTTTGGCTTCAACCGGCTTCAGCACCCAGGTATGACTGTTATCATTCTGTCCGGGTACCGACCAGATACGCTGTGCTTCAAGTTCACCCTCGATCAACACCAGGTGGCGCTGCATGGGTTCGTCCTGGTTAACGATGATTTCGCCCGGCCTTGCGGTTTTGATATCAGTATCTTCCAGCAAGGTGGACAACTGCGCCGTGGTTAACGGCCCGAGGAAGCGCGTGTTGCGTAAACGCCTGGCCAGGTTCTGTTTTGGCTCATCCATGTCGAGATTCTCCTGATTAATTCATTGTTGTGGTTGATATGCAATCAGCTGGATTGTTGGCAAGAATACTATATCAGGAACCCGTATATGATCTTTGATGAGTGTCACATGTTTCCGAATTCATATATCCGATAAAGCCGTGAGCACATGCCCCAGCTCCAAACTCGCATATTTAGCGACAACCGCATACTTAGTCGGGATGGCGCCGTAGTGTGCGCCGTGCGCACCGTTTGCGCAATCAAATCAACCAGGGTGCGCACGGCGCACCCTACACGACCAATTAGAAAGCTGTGCCCTTCCCGCTTTTTCTTGTAGCATCACAAGCATGGCACACAAAACAACAATCAAACTTTCAACACCACTCTGGCTGCTGTACTTTATATTGCAGACAGCGACTGCCATACAGGCAGATCAAACCACCAACCTTGCAGCACCACAGCATTCAAGACAATCCAGCCAGACGAGCATTTCGCTACCCGAGCTTATCTATAATTCAAGTGAACATTTTACCGACATAGATTCCGCAAATCTCGATGGCCTGCTTGAGCGTATTGGCGATTCCCGACTGGTGCTGCTAGGCGAAGCCACCCATGGCACAGCCGAATTTTACGACATGCGCGCGCGTATCAGCCGGGCGCTAATTGAAAACAAGGGATTCACTATCGTTGCAGTGGAGGCTGACTGGCCGGATGCGCAAAGCATTCAGCATTATATCCAGGACACCGAACATAACCCCAACCTCAAACATAAACCGTTCACCACCTTCCCGACGTGGATGTGGGCCAATTATTCAGTACAGGCGTTTACGCAGTGGTTGAAAGACTATAACCAGCGTATTCGCAAGTCAGGTGATACGATCAATTTTTACGGGCTGGATTTTTACAACATGTACGCTTCGATTGAAGTGGTGCTCGATTATCTACAGGTTGTCGACCCTGAGGCAGCCGAACGCGCGCACTGGCGCTATGCCTGCCTGATGCCCGCAACCAGCGACCCGGCTATCTACAGTCGCGCCATGCTGTCAGGCAGGTATCGGCATTGTGGCTACGAAGTACACGCAGTGCTACAGGATATACACAATAAACGTGCACATTACAGCCAGCTGAATGCACAACACTATTTCAATGCCGTACAAAATGCCCGCCTGGTAAAAAACGCCGAATATTTTTATCGCAATATGTACAACGCCAGCATCAACACCTGGAACCTGCGCGACCAGAGCATGTTCGATACCTTGCTTGCGGTGTTAAATAACAGCGATCAAAACTCGAAAGCAATTGTCTGGGCGCATAATTCACATATCGGCGATGCCCGCGCCACTGAAATGCCGGCACGGGGCGAGATTAACCTGGGCCAGCGCGTGCGCGAGCATTTCGCTGACAGCGCTTACCTGGTCGGCTTCGGCACCGACCACGGTAGCGTCGGCGCAGCGTCCGAATGGAACCAGCCTATGCAGGTCATGCAGATACCCCCGGCGCATAGCGATAGCTATGAACACCAGTTTCACCAGGTTAGAACAGATAATTTCCTGTTGCCATTGCGACAATCGCCATCGCCGGCATCGACGTCAACGCGCACAAGCCTGCTGAAAAAGCGCCTGCAACGCGCCATTGGCACCACCTATTACCCGGACAACGAGTTAAACATACACTACACCCGCGTCTCATTGCCTGAGCAGTTTGATGAATATATCTGGTTTGATGAGACTCACGCAGTGGTGCCATTGAACGGTGAAACTGTAAAAGGTGCAACTGATACGTATCCGTCCGGCCTGTAATAATTAAATCTGAATCAGCTCACACACAGTGCACATTCCCTGCCGATGGTATGAAGTTTGCGGCGGGCAATACCCGCCCTGCGTTTAGATCACGTCATCCCTGATAAATACCACCCCAGTCCACGTAGGGCGGGCATTGCCCGCCGTTTTAAATCGCCACCAGGCGCAAAGACTGTTGTCAATGACATCTGAAATTCGTGCGAACTCTCACCCTCTGCCTTGCTGAATTTATACAGTGGATGCGCCCGGCATTACTACATTTTCGATTGAGTGCTGTCTGCCGATCAACTGCAATTACGTGGGCATCATCACTTCAAGAACATTACCTTCAGAATC
>JBATHJ010000413.1:0-5158 GCA_049666625.1 Gammaproteobacteria bacterium
GTTGCTGATCAAACCCAAACCCCCGATCAAGCGTATATCGCGACCACCGGCGCCCGGCAAGGGTGGACGCCCCGGCGGCGGCAGATCAGGCGATCGCAACCGCCGCCCCGGCAAACCGAGAAACACTGCCAGACGGTAGTAGCAATGCATTCCAGGAATAAAAACAATTTAGTCCGCAAATGATTTTAGCTTCTAAGGTTTCTCAGCCAGCCTCGAAAACACATCCTCGGCAATCGCCAGTGCAGCTTCTACATTATCTGACAATACGTTGAAGTGCCCCATCTTGCGTCCCGCGCGGGCGTGTTGTTTGCCGTATAGATGCAGCTTGATTTCGGGGTGTTGCAGAATTTCCAGCCAGTCGGGCGGCCACAGATCACCCAGCATGTTGACCATTACCACCGGCGAGGTCAGCCTGGCATCACCGGCGGGCAGGCCACACATCATGCGCACCTGTTGTTCAAACTGCGAAGTGACGCAGGCATCCCTGGTGTAATGCCCGCTGTTGTGTGTGCGCGGTGCCATTTCGTTGAAATACAGCGTGCCGTCCTTTGCGAGGAAAAACTCCACTGCCAGCACCCCGGTGTACTCCATCGCCTCGGCAAGCTTCATCGCCTGCGCGCGTGCCGTATGGGTAATACCCTGCTCCACCCGTGCCGGCACAATGCTGAGATGTAAAATGCCGTCGAGATGCTGGTTTTCAACCACCGGGAAACCGACTGAAGAAATCGAGTTGCGCGCGATAATGGCGGACACTTCCAGCTGCAAATCAATTTTTTTCTCCAGTACACACTCGACCTGCTGCATGCCATGCCAGGCATCGCGCAGCTCGGCCTCGGTGGTCACCACCACCTGGCCTTTGCCGTCGTACCCCAGGCTGGCGCTTTTTAAAATACCTGGAAGCCCGACTTCAGCCAGCGCCGGTTCAAGATCACTTTCGTTACGGATGGCGTGATACGGCACTGGCAACAGGCCGGCATCGCGTGCGAACTGTTTTTCACGGTTTCGATTCTGCGCAATTTCAAGCGCATCGGGCGACGGGAACACCGGGCATTTGCTTGCCAGGTAACGCATGCTGTCAGCGGGAACATTTTCAAATTCAGTGGTGATCACATCACATAATTTCGCGAGCTGGTCGAGCGCGGCATGATCAGTGAAATCAGCCTGGATATGATGATCCGCAATACGCCCGGCAGGACTGCCCGCATCGGGATCGAGCACCGCCAGCTGGTAACCCATGGTGCGCGCAGCAACGCAGAACATGCGGCCGAGCTGGCCGCCGCCCAGTACACCCAGTGTAGCCCCGGGTAAAATCGCGCTCATGGCTTTAGCTGATTAACCTGCGGGCGGGAGGTGCATCGCAAACACCGCCTGCTGCTGGGTTTCGCGGAAAGCATCGAGCTTGCCGGCAAGTGTGGCATCGCTGACAGCGAGAATAGATATCGCGTAGAGCGCGGCATTAATCGCCCCGGCTTCACCAATTGCAAACGTCGCCACCGGAATACCCTTGGGCATTTGTACAATAGACAGCAATGAATCCATGCCCTTGAGATAACGCGAAGGCACCGGCACACCCAGTACCGGCACGGTCGTTTTTGATGCCAGCATGCCCGGCAGATGTGCAGCGCCACCGGCACCGGCAATAATGCAGGCAAAGCCCTGGTCACGCGCTGCCGCCGCATATTCGAACAACAGGTCCGGGGTGCGGTGCGCAGACACCACGCGCGCCTCGTACGGCACACCAAAGGCTTCGAGCTGTTTTACCGCGTGCTCCATCACCGGCCAGTCGCTTTCACTGCCCATGACCACGCCTACTTTCAAAGTTGCCATTTTGACCACCCCTGTAAAGAGGAAAAGCGGGGCATTCTATACGAAATCTATGACACGCGGAAATGTGTGTTTTCAGGGAAATAATACAGCGGAGGATAATATGGTGGTTATGGGTGGACTTGAACCTTTGTTGCGGGTCAGGGCGACCCGCGGATTATGGGTGCGTAGCACTCCGCATTCACTACCACGGATGTTCGATAGCGTGATGCGGGAAAAGTATGGTGGTTATGGGTGGACTTGAACCACCGACCCCAGCATTATGAATGCTGTGCTCTAACCAACTGAGCTACATAACCATAGATTTGAAGGGCGCAGATTGTGGACTTTCAGACCGAAATTGTCAATCCGGCCTGGCCGATTAGACGTTAAACCGAAAGTGCATGACATCGCCGTCCTTGACGATGTAATCCTTGCCTTCGACGCGCAGCTTGCCCGCTTCTTTTGCGCCCTGCTCGCCCTTGTGTGCAACAAAGTCATCATAAGATATGGTTTCAGCGCGGATAAAGCCTTTTTCAAAATCGGTGTGGATCACCGCGGCGGCTTTCGGTGCGGTCGCGCCTATGGCGACAGTCCAGGCGCGCACTTCCTTGACCCCGGCAGTAAAGTAGGTTTGCAGGCCGAGCAAACTGTAGCCGGCGCGAATCACCCGGTTCAGACCGGGCTCTTCCAGCCCGAGTGATTCCAAAAACTCGGTGCGCTCGGCGTCTTCGAGTTCGATCAGCTCAGCTTCGATGGCCGCGCAGACCGGCACCACCAGCGCGCTTTCTTCTTCGGCGTGTGCGACAACGCTATCCAGATAAGGATTATTTTCGAAGCCGTCTTCATTGACGTTGGCGATGTACATCACCGGCTTCATGGTAATCAGGTGAAATTCGTAGAGGTCGGCGCGTTCGTCCTTGCTCAGTTTCATCGCGCGTATCGGCTTGCCGGTGTCGAGCTGGAGTTTTACTTTTTCCAGCAGTTCGAGTTTGGCCTTGGCGGTTTTATCGCCGCTCTTGGCAACCCGCGCCATGCGGTAGATGCCCTTCTCGATACCTTCGAGGTCGGCCAGTGCGAGCTCGGTATTGATCACCTCGATGTCCGACAGCGGGTTGATCTTGCCGGAGACGTGCACAATGTCATCGTTCTCGAAACAACGCACCACGTGCGCGATGGCGTCGGTCTCGCGAATATTGGCGAGGAACTGGTTGCCCAGGCCTTCGCCTTTGGAGGCACCGGCGACCAGGCCGGCGATGTCGACGAACTCCATCGTGGTCGGCACCACGCGCTGTGGCTTGACGATTTCGGCAAGCCTGTCGAGCCGTGGATCGGGCATGGCGACAATGCCGACATTGGGCTCGATAGTGCAGAACGGATAATTTTCCGCCTGGATACCCGCTTTGGTCAGCGCATTGAACAGCGTGGATTTACCCACGTTCGGCAAACCGACAATACCGCACTTGAATCCCACGTTTTACCTCGGACTATGTAATTGTTGCATGGCCTGTTCCCAGGCACCTTCGGCCAGTAGCGGCACCACTTTCAGCGACTCTGCAACCGCGTCATTGATCAGCCGGTGCTCTTCCATGGAGGCGCGGTGTAATACGTAATCAGCGACCTGTTCCTTGCTGCCCGGATGGCCCACACCAAGCCTCAGGCGCTGAAACTCCCTGGTACCAAGGTGGCTGACAATATCACGCAGGCCATTGTGACCGCCGTGACCACCGCCGGACTTAAGTTTGACTGCACCAACATCAAGATCAATTTCATCATGCGCCACCAGCATATTTTCCGGCTTGAGCTTGTAGAAAGACAACAGGCTTTGTACTGCAATGCCGCTGCGATTCATGAAGGTGCCGGGTTTCAACAACCAGATGTCACTGCCGTGCACGTTAATGCGCGTGACTTCACCATGAAACTTTCGATCCACAGCAAAGCGAGCGCCATACGCACTGGCGAGTTCATCCACAAACCAAAACCCGGCGTTATGCCGGGTTTCAGTGTATTTTGCGCCGGGATTACCGAGGCCGACAATGGCGTGTATTTCAATTGTCAGTGCCGCCACATTATCTCCACATGCGCGCCGGGTTGAACTGCATCAACAGGATTAATCCTTGTCCTTATCCTTGTCGCCTTCATCCTCACCCTCAACTTCCGGTGCTTCTGGAGCTTCTGGAGCCTCTTCATCAACTTCAACAGCCTTGCGCTGATGCACATTTGCCACTGCAGAGTCATGATCTTCACCCTGTCTCAGCGCCAGCAGTTCAACACCCGCGGGTATCTTGAGGTCAGACAAGTGAATAATGTCACCCATGTGCATGCCAGACAGATCCACTTCGATGAACTCGGGAATATCTTTCGGCAAACATTCGACTTCAACTTCACTCACCACGTGACTGATGGCACCGCCTTCAGTCTTGACGCCCGGCGCTTCTTCATCACCGACGAAATGCAGCGGCACGTGAACGTGGACCACTTTCTTCGCATCAACGCGCAGAAAATCCATGTGCATAATGTCGAGCTTGTAGGGATGGTGTTGCAGGTCACGCAACAGCACGTCTACTTTCTTGCCGGCCACGTTGAGTGCCAGCACCTGTGTATAGAAAGCTTCGTTGTGCATTTGATACTGCACGTCTTTCTGTTCCAGCGTGAGGTTCTGCGGGTCCTTGCCGGCACCGTAGACAATCGCCGGGATTTTATTTACGCGACGCAGGCGGCGGCTCGCACCCTTCCCCATGTCCTCGCGTAATTCAGCGTTAAGTTCAATACTCATAATAATCTCCAATAACTCGCTCTTGCCTGGGGCTCAAGCGAAATAAAAAACTCCTCCGCGACCAGAGAAGCACTGTTGCTGTGATCATTCACAGCAGGTTTGAGCACCCACACCGGCAAATCTTATCCGGGCAGGTGCAAAATTCTTTTCGATTCAATCAGTCGATATACATTTCGCTGACTGATTCTTCGTAATGTATACGTCGAATCGTTTCTGCCAGCATGGTCGAAATCGACACCTGGCGAATACGACTGCAGGTCTTTGCTTCCTCGCTGAGCGGGATGGTGTCGGTCACCACCAGTTCATCGAGCACCGAGTTAGCGATGTTTTCAATCGCATTGCCCGATAATACCGGGTGGGTACAATACGCCGAAACACTTGCAGCACCGTGCGATTTTAACGCAGTCGCGGCCTTGCACAGGGTGCCGGCGGTATCGACCAGGTCATCCACCAGCACACAATTCTTGCCTTCGACTTCACCGATAATGTTCATGATCTCGGCTACGTTTGCCTTCGGGCGACGTTTGTCGATAATCGCAAGTTCGGCATCGCCGAGGCGTTTTGCCAGCGCTCTCGCCC
>JBATHJ010000414.1:0-5519 GCA_049666625.1 Gammaproteobacteria bacterium
ACCACGTGCGGGCCCAGGTCTGAGCCGCCGATGCCGATATTAATCACATCGGTAATCACCTGCCCGCTATAACCGCGCCAGTGACCGCCGCGCACGCGCTCGGAAAAATAACGCAGCTGCGCCAGCACCCGGTTCACCTTGGGCATCACATTTTCGCCGTCGACGATCACCGGTGTATTGCTGCGGTTGCGCAGCGCGGTATGCAGCGCCGGGCGATATTCGGACACATTGATCGGCTCGCCTGAAAACATGCTGTCACGCCAGCGTTCGATATCTACTTCGCGTGCCAGCGCCATCAACAGGCGCATGGTTTCGTCGGTAATCCGGTTCTTGGAATAATCCAGCAAAATATCATCCATCTGCGCGCTGAATTTTTCAAATCGGCCGGAATCTGCGCTAAACAGTTCACGCATGTGCTGATTTTTGACTTCGCTGTAATGCGTTTCTAAAGCACTCCAGGCATTTAATTCGGTGAGTCTGGTCATGGTATTCCTGTATACAGATGTTGTAGGACTGCGGGCCCGGTGTGCTCTTTATAGCGCGAACAGCCCGGTGATTCACTGTTTTCGATCAAGCCATAAATAAATTGGCTGGCGCAGCGTCCAGACTGCACCATAGCTGTGCAATTCTGGCTGCGCAACAACTGACCGCGCCGGCTGGCACCCAAGTCGCTGCGCTCAAGTATCTACCGACCGCGCCTTGGGCTATAATACCGCGCCTTACGGCACCGCGAAGGCCGGCACAGCGGGCAACTAAACCGGGCACACGCCCGACCTCACAGGCTAAGCATGTTAACTGATAACAACCCTGAAAAAACCACCGAAACCCACCCGCCACAGGCGGCCGGGCTGCTCAATACTGCGTCGATTGACAAGCAGTTGCGTGCACGCGTCAAACTGTTCGGCAACCTGCTGGGGAATGTGCTGCTGACACAGGCGGGCGCAGGTGTATACGATGCAGTCGAAAAGCTGCGCACTGGATTCATCAGCCTGCACAAATCGAACAACCCGCAAAAACGCGCCCGCCTGATGGCAGTGATTGAAGCCCTTGATCCGCGCACACTGGCGCTGGTGGTGCGCGCCTTCAGCACGTACTTCAGCCTGGTCAACATCGCCGAGGAAGCCTCGCAACACCAGCAGCGCCGCCGCCAGATGCGCGACCGGCTTAAGGGCCACGGCCTGTGGCGCGGTTCGTTCGACTCCGTGCTCGACGAACTCGAAAATGACAAGGTCAGTGCCGAGCAAATGCAGGCCCTGCTCAATCGCCTCGCCTACATTCCGGTGATCACCGCACACCCGACCGAAGCCAAGCGCCGTAGTATCATGTATGCACTGCGCCGTATCTTTTTGACCAACGAGAAACTCAACGACACCCGCCTTGGCAAGGTGCAACGCCAGGAAATTGTCGATGAACTCGAAACCCAGATCCAGATCCTGTGGCGTACTGACGAAGTGCGAGAAACCCGCCCGCAGGTACGCGACGAAATCAAGAACGGGCTGTATTATTTCCGTGAAAGCCTGTTCCAGGCAGTACCGGTAATTTACCGCAATCTTGAATGTCGCATTAACGAACACTACACGGATACACATATCCATGTCCCCAGTTTCCTGCACTTCGGTTCATGGATTGGCGGTGACCGCGACGGTAATCCCAATGTCAAACCGGAAACCACCGAGCTGGCGCTGCGCCTGCAATCCAAGACAGTACTGCAGGAATATATTCGCCGCCTCACCGAAATTTTTAAACAGCTGACGCATTCCAGCCAGTTGTGCACCCCGAGCAGCGAATTTACCGAAAGTCTGAATCACGACGAAAACCTGCGCTTTGAAGTATTTACCACCAAGCCGACGATCTACAGCGAAGCGCCTTATCGCCGCAAGATTGCCTTCATGCGCTACCGCCTGCTGCAAAACCTCGACCGGATTCGCACCCAGATCGAAAATACTTACCAGGACAAGGCCAGTTACAAGCATGCATACGCGTCAGAAGAAGGTTTTCTTAAGGACCTGTACCTGATTCGCGATTCACTCTACAGCCACGGTGACCACAAGGTGGCCGACATGGTACTGAAAGACCTGATACGCCTGGTCGAGTCATTCGGTTTTTACCTGATGCATCTCGATGTGCGCCAGGAATCGACCCGGCATACCGATGCAGTGGCGCAGATTCTGCAACAAATAGACGCCCGCCACGATTACCACGCGCTGGATGAAAAAGCGCGCCTCGCGCTGCTGGCCGAGCTGCTGGAAAACCCGCCACAGGGTTTCAAACTGGACAAGACCCATCTCGATGAACCCCACCGCGAAACCATGGATGTGCTCGAAGTGATGGAAAGAATGCATTCGGAAATCAGCCCGAAAGCATTTGGCACCTACGTGATTTCGATGACCCACCAGGCCAGCCATATCATGGAAGTCATGTGGCTGGCATCGCTGGTCGGGCTCGCGGGCAAGGACGCGCACGGCTGGCAATGCCGCATCCAGATCTCGCCGCTGTTTGAAACCATCGACGACCTCAATCACATCGAGACTGTACTCGGCGCACTCTACGATAACCCGGTGTACCGGGCCTTGCTCGAGGAGTCAGGTAACCGGCAGGAAGTCATGCTGGGCTATTCCGATTCCTGCAAGGACGGCGGCATCCTGGCCTCCTCGTGGCAGTTGTTCGAAGCCCAGCGCAAGGTGATCAAGCTGGCTGACAAGCATGCTATTGACTGTCGCATGTTCCACGGCCGCGGCGGCACCATCGGCCGTGGCGGCGGCCCGACCTTTGAATCGATTCTGTCGCAGCCGGAAGGCACGGTACACGGTGAAATCAAGTTCACCGAGCAGGGTGAAGTGCTGTCGAACAAATACAGTAACCCGGAGACCGCGGTATACGAGCTCACCATGGGCATTAGCGGGCTGATGCTGGCGAGCCGTCACAACGTGTTGCCGGGCACTGATACCACCACGCATGAACGCATGGAAATCATGCGCGAGCTGATGAAAATTGGTGAAGATAATTATCGCGAACTTACCGACCGCACTCCCGGCTTCCTCGATTATTTCTACGAAGCCACACCGGTAAGTGAAATCGCGCTGATGAATATTGGCTCGCGGCCGTCACACCGCAAGAAAGGCGACCGCTCCAAAACCTCGGTGCGTGCGATCGGCTGGGTATTCGGCTGGGCGCAGGCGCGTCATACCTTGCCCGCGTGGTACGGCATTGGTGCGGCATTGCAACAATGGTCCGGGAATGACGAAAGCCGTCTGCTTAAATTGCAGGAACTCTACGACGACTGGCCGTATTTTCGCGCCTTGTTGAGCAATACCGAAATGGCGTTGTACAAAGCCGATATTGTCACTGCAGAAGAATATTCCGAGCTTTGCCTGTCGAACGTGGTGCGTGAACGCGTGTTCAGCATGGTCAGGGATGAATACCTGCGCACGCGTAATTTCACTCTCAAGGTCGCAAGAATGAACGCCCTGCTGGAAGACATCCCGGTATTGCAACTGTCATTAATGCGCCGCAACCCCTACCTGGATCCGCTCAACCACATCCAGATTATGCTGCTGAAACGCTATCGCGATGAAAACATGCCGCAGGAAGAACGTGATGAGTGGCTCAACCCGTTGTTGCGCAGTATTAATGCCGTGGCCGCGGGAATGCGCAACACCGGTTAAAACCGTAATGAAAAATGAAAAGTTAAAAATGAAAAACCCGGATTTATCCGGGTTTTTTTTCATCCATTTTTCATTTTTCATTGTTAATTTTTCATTGCCTTTAAGCTACTTGTACCGGTATCCGGTCAGACGTGTGGGTAATCGTATTGCTGGCGTCAAGATAAACCAGGGTGGGTTTGAAATTGGCAACTTCGTGCTGCGCGAGGCGCGCATAGGCACAGATAATAACGCGATCACCCGGGCTGGCCTTGTGGGCCGCGGCACCGTTGACCGAGATGATCCCGGTGTTTTTCTCTGCACGAATGGCATAGGTGGTGAAACGCTCACCGTTATTCATATTATATATATGAATCTGCTCGTACTCGTGAATGCCCGCACAATCCAGCAAAGCACCGTCGATGGCACACGAACCCTCGTATTCCAGCTCGGAATGGGTGACGCGGGCTTGATGCAATTTGGCTTTCAATAGTGTCAGTTGCATGGATTTCGATTCTTGGGTGTGGTGGATCGACTAAGCTTAGAGTATGTATTATCGGTCATCGTTCCGTTTGCATCAAGCTGGCCTGAAACCCCGTCAGGGCGGGCTTCAGGCGGTCTCGAGCACGAACGGTATGCTGTCTATCAGCCGGGTATCGCCCAGATGCACTGCGGCCAGTGCGACCAGCTCGGTGTCGCCGTCCTCGGGGGTCTGTAAATCGCGCTGCCTGCGCACCACCACGTAATCCACCTCAAAACCCTGTGCTTCGAGCGCCTGGCTGGCGTGGATCACCGCAAAACTGACACCGCTGGCAAGCCGGACCGTGTCCGCCAGCTGCTGCAGACAGCGGCTCAGCTCGGCCGCAATTTTCCGCTGCGCGTGGTCGAGATAAGCATTGCGCGAGCTCATTGCCAGGCCGTCGCTTTCACGCACCGTGGGCAGGCTGATGATTTCGATCGGCATCGCCAGGTCGCGCACCATGCGGCGAATCACCATGCACTGCTGAAAATCTTTCTCGCCGAAAATGGCGACATCGGGCTGCACGATATTGAACAGCTTGTTCACCACGGTGGCGACACCGGTAAAAAAGCCCGGGCGGTGCTCGCCTTCGAGAACATCAGACAGCCCGGGCACGTTGACACTGGTGCAGGCATCCTTGCCCTCGGGATACATGTCCTCAATCCCGGGGGCGAACACACAATCTACCGAGGCAGCCTTGAGTCGCTCGATGTCGGTTTCGAAACTCCGCGGATAGGTGGCAAAATCTTCTTTCGGGCCAAACTGTTTCGGATTGACGAAAATACTCACCACGCAGCGTTTACCACGATCACGCGCGGCCTTCACCAGCACCATGTGGCCGTCATGCAGGTTACCCATGGTGGGCACAAAGGCGATACGCTCGCCGGCCTGTTTCCACTGCTGCACCTGCTGCTGCATCGCTTTGATGTTGTCGTTAATCTGCATACAGGTTTATTCGAAGCTCTGCGCCTTCGCCGGAAAACTGCCGTCACGCACCGCGGCGATATAGGCCCTGACCGCGTCTTCGACACTGCCGCGACCGTGGAGGAAATCCGCGCTGAACTTCGGCCGGCGCCCGGGACTGACGCCCAGAATGTCGTATAGCACCAGGATCTGGCCATCACAGCTATTGCCCGCACCGATACCGATCACCGGGATCGAAAGTTCGGCGGTGATCAGTGTCGCCAGTGGTGCCGGTACGCATTCCAGCAGCATCATGTCGGCACCGGCTTGCTGCAATATTTTGGCTTCGTGCAGCATGTGTTCAGCAGCCGACGCTTCGCGTCCCTGTACCCGGTAGCCGCCGAGTTTGTGCACGCGTTGTGGCTGCAGGCCCAGGTGTGCGCACACCGGAATAC